>NZ_JAGFIP010000013.1:0-146311 GCF_017582705.1 Paenibacillus sp. F411 | reverse complement strand
AGGTAAGAAGAACAAAACAGCAGCTTTAAAAATGTGAACAGCAAACTCTGCAGGTCTGTCCATTTTTAGAATGAAGCCACCGGATCCGCTTTGATCCGAGTGAAGCCTGCTGTCTTTGCGTTGAAAATAAAATTATGCAAAATGCTCAAATAAATGTGAAGCACGTCTCTGATCTCGGGATCGTCATCGGCAATTAATACGACGGGGATGCGGTTCATATTTGATTCCTGCCTTTTTTTTATTTAGGTATATGTGAATTATAGTATATGCCTGCCGCTGAATTAAACATGCGGTCCTCACTGTAGATGTACAGACTCCTTTTTTCTGCAAACATAAACAAAGGCTGGAGGGACGTTAAAGGGAGCCAGGCGAATCGAAATCAGCTCGAATTTGGACTCTAATATCTTCTTCATCTGCAGGGAATATTGAAAGGCGATAAAATATCCTCCGGGCGCCAGGGATTTATGGATCCCATCAAGGAGCGAGCTTCTCAGGGACTCGGTAAAGTTAAAGAAGGGCAGGCCGCTTATGACACAATCCACATGCGGCAAGCCTTCCCGCCGGATCGTTTGCTGAAGCTCAAGGGCATCCTCGTAGACGGGAAGCTGGGGGAAATGATGCTCAAGATGTGCTCGCAGCTCAGCGACGCTGGATATTTGCGGCCAAGGGGCGGCAGCGGTCATCACCTTAGCCAGATGGGTTGAGCTGGGGGTGATGCTTCCAATCTGTAACGGGGTTTGCAAAAAGGTTTTGGCCAGCAGCCATTGTTCGGAAAATGTCATGTTCAAGCCTCCAATATCGGTTAATGATAGCTATGGATCAAGCTAGACCCATTGTAAAAGCAAATGCTTTATGCCTCTTCTAGGGTAATTTGAAATAAATCTTTAGAAATGGAGGTATAGGGCGATTTCAAAACTCAAGCAGATTGTTCATGTTTCAAGCATTTAGGATATGTTCTTCAGCCTTGCTATTTGTGTATGATAGAATCCGATAAGGCAGGACATGAACTTTAAATACAGCAGATAAAGGAGAATCCTAATACGATGAGCAAAATTAAAGTAGCAGTATTTGGATGCGGTGCGATTGCCCAGCGCAGACATATTCCGGAGTACGCCGCGAATGGAGACGTAGAACTGGTGGCTTTTGCAGATCCTGTGAAGGAAAGAGCCGAGGAAATGGCTGCACAGTATGGCGGAACGGCATACACAGATTATGAAGAGCTGCTCAAGAATGAGAAGCTGGACGCGGTCAGTGTATGCTCGCCGAACTATCTTCATGCTCCAATGAGCATTGCAGCTGCCAATGCTGGCCTGCACGTTCTTGTTGAGAAGCCGATGGCTGTCAATGCAGAGGAAGGCCAACAGATGATCGAGGCGGCCGCGAAGAACCAGGTGTATCTGATGGTAGGTCATAACCAGCGCCTGATGCCTCCGCATGTGAAAGCCAAAGAAATTCTGGAATCCGGTCGATTGGGCAGAGTGCTGACGTTCCGCACATCCTTCGGACATCCTGGGCCAGAGTCATGGAGCCTGGACGGTCGCGACAGCTGGTTCTTCCGCAAGGAAGAAGCGCTGATGGGAGCCATGGGCGACCTCGGCGTGCATAAATCAGACTTTATCCGCTACCTGCTGAATGACGAAGTGGTGGAAGTGGCGGGCTTTATCAGCACGATTGACAAGAAGGATACCGATGTAGACGATAACGCCACCTGCATTGTCCGCATGAAGAGCGGAGCGATTGGCACGCTGATGGCGAGCTGGACGCACTACAAGGGCGGAGACAACGGTACGGTGCTTTGGTGTGAGCATGGCGTAATCAAGATTGGTACGGTTCAAGGCGACGAGGTTATTGTAGAGCTGACGAATGGTACCGTGGAAACCTACAAGGTCGGAGAGATGGCAACGAATGAGAAGCAAGTGCCAAGCGGTGTCATTGATGAGTTTGTCCGCTGCATCGTGACTCAAACGCCGCCGAGCATCTCTGGTGAAGAGGGTCTGCGTTCCCTGAACGTGATTCTGGGTGCATTCAAATCCCAGGAAACCGGCTCGATCGTGAAGCTGTAACCGGACATCCTGCCCTAGCCAGGCTGTTCTTGAATGACAAAGAAGTTATTAGGAAGGGATCACTCTGTATGGCCAAGCGCCTGGGGTGGTCCCTTCTTCCTTTTTCTTGCAGGGCCGTGCTGAAGTGCGGGAGATCAGCGGGGGAGTGTTGCATGTCGGGTTCACTTCGGCAAGCGGCGGGCAGGTGGAAAGTAACATAAAGATAGTTATTTTCACCTGATTAATAGTGCAAACAGAATATGAAAGAACAGAGAGGGTCCTGCTGCGGGACTCTTTTCTTATTTTAGGTCGATGACTTTTTTTGACAAAGCGTGCAGTTGCTTGGGTTCCCGGTCATTTCCTCTGCTACTTTGGTTTCAATTTTGTAATAACTATGGATAACTATGTAAAAAATAGAGAAACTTTAGCTCTTTATACGCGTTTAACCGTTCAGTTACCGCAAGATTTCAGAAAACATATTGAATTTCATGAATCCTTGCCTATGTTGAATGACAATGAAACGAAGCTGCTTCAGGATCGTTCATCGCTAATTGCTGCGCAGACTTGCATGGATTCGGTCTGCTGGTTGGAGGGGAGGAATGCTGTTCTGTGCAAGCTGTGGACCTGCCAAGGAAGGGTATATGGTCTCGAATAGAGCGGGAAGCAACCAATGTACCCATGTTAAAAGTTGGTAAATATGGTGCATGGCGCAGGAGGAACTCCAAAGCTAGAATGACCTGTGTAAGGAGAGGAGGCGGGAAATCGGTCCTGTTTCGACAATGGCGACAATCTCAAGGAGTGAGAAGGAGAACGTGATGAAGCGAAAAAAAAGATGGCTTCTGGCGGGTGCAGCCCTGCTGGCCCTGTTTGGCGGGGCCGCCGCGATCCTCGGCTTCTCCCGGCCGGAGATGGCGGTGTATGAAAGCGGCAGCGGGATATCGATGAAATTCAAAGCCTCAGGGCCGCGCTTTGTTCAATATCGGGAGAATGAGGAGCCGGGCTGGCATGACATGTTTGTCAAGGGCGTGAATCTGGGGGCGACGGTTCCCGGCTATTTTCCGGGAGAGCTTCCGGCGACCGAGGAGGACTATCTGAGGTGGTTTCAGCAAATCGACGAGATGGGGGCCAATGTGATCCGGGTCTACACGATCCATCAGCCCCTCTTTTATTCTGCCCTGGTGAAGTACAATGAGGAACGGCCCGAGGATCCGCTGTACTTTATGCAGGGGATCTGGTCCCCGGAGGAGCAGCTGATTGAGGAGCAGGACGCCTATGCCGAGCATATCCATCAGGCCTTTAAGCAGGAAATTGGGAAGGCGGTAGGAGCCGTGTATGGCGACATTACCATTGAGCCAAGCCCCGGCGCTGCCAGCGGTACATACACCGATAACGCGGGACCGTATCTGATGGCCTGGCATATTGGAACGGAATGGGATCCGGCCATGGTCAAGAACACGAACGAAAAGCATAGCGACGTTCCGCTGTACCAGGGGGACTACTTCGCAGCAACCGAGGAGGCCAGTCCTTTTGAGAGCTGGCTGGCGGGGATCGTGGATCATACCGCTGCCCAGGAGATCAAATATGGCTGGCAGCATCCGATGGCATTTACGAATTGGGTCACGACGGACGTTTTGGAGCATCCTGGCGAGCCTCTTTTTGAAGAGGACATGGTGTCTGTAGACGCGCGGCATGTCGAGCCGGTGAACTGGGAGGCCGGATATTTCGCAGCCTTTCATGTGTACCCTTACTATCCTGATTTCTTCCGCACGGACAAGACGCTCCAAACGATCGAGGACGGAGAAGGCGGATTTAATACGTACCGGGCTTATCTGAGAAGGCTGAAGCAGGAAATCAAGGAACTGCCCGTTATGATTACGGAGTATGGCGTGCCATCCTCCAAGGGGCTGTCTCACCACGGCCCCGGCGGACGGGACCAAGGCGGCCATAACGAGCAGGAGCAGGGCGAGATTAACGTCTCGTTAACCCGGGATATTTACGAGGAAGGCTATGCGGGCGCCATTCTGTTCATGTGGCAGGATGAATGGTTCAAGAAGACGTGGAATACGATGCCGCTTGAACTGCCGGCTGATCGCCGGGCTTACTGGCTGAATGTGCTCACGAATGAAAAAATGTTCGGTGTGCTTGCCATGGAGCCGGGAAAAGCGTCACTGCTGCACGTTGACGGCAGCCTGGACGATTGGGATCAGCTGGGCGAGGGGGAGGCTATGGAATGGATGAGTCCCTCCTCAGGCGTCCAGCGAATGAAGGTGACGCATGATGAAGCGTATCTGTACGTTGGACTAGAGCTTGATCGCAGCTTCGATCCTCTGCAGCATACTCTGTGGATCGGAGCTGATACCCAGGCGGGCGGTGACATCCCCGTGAAGGAGCTGGACGGAAGAAGCCTGATCGGCGGCAAGCTGGAAACGCTGATTCAGCTTGCCGGGGACGAGGATTCCCAGGTAAAGATTGCTCCGTCCTACAACTTTCACAAGCGGCTGTACGGTAAAGAAGGCTACTGGATGCTGCCGGAGGAAGACGTGAAGGCTAAAGAGCCGCTTTCCTTCGACCCCTGGAAGCTCGGTATCAGCCTGATGATGTCACCGCCGGATACCCGCTTTGCGCATCCCTTCGTAGACGAAGTCGTTGGAGATTTAAAGCGCGGTAGCAGCAATCCCGACAATCCCGACTTTGACTCTCTGGCCGCCTGGCAGTATAAGGAGCAGGTGCTGGAGCTGCGCATTCCGTGGATGCTGCTCGGCTTCGCCGATCCCAGCTCCCACCAGGCTATTGATTATTCTCCAATGGAAAGCCGCAGAGCCTTTCGGACGTCAGCTGTTGAGGGCATTACGCTCATTCCGTGGCTGCAGGATCGCGGAGCAGGAAAGGCAGCAAAGCCAAAGGACAGCAGCGGCGAAGTGCTGGATGTGAAGAGCGTGTCACCGTATGTGTGGAAGGGCTGGGAAGGGGTTGACGTAAAGTACAGTGAGCGGCTGAAGCAGAGCTATGCTGCGATGCAGGCTTACTTTACGAGTGTGCCCGATATTTATCCGAACGCCAATCCGGAATAAAGAGAGGAGAGGTCAGCTATGTTTTCCAATATGGAGCTGGCATATGGATTTATTTATGTATGCAGCGGTCTGATTGCAGCCGGGATCATCCTGCTGTTCACCATGAAGCTCCGGCACCAGGCGGAGCAGAAGCAGATGGAGGCCTTCAAAGAGAAGCACCGCGATTATTTCATCTACCTCCAGTCTCACCTGCATGATGATGTACAGCTGGCGCTGCCGCAAGGAAGGCTGGAGCCGCTGGAACGAAGAGTTGTCGAGGATAAATTGATACAATGGATTGAACGACTTAAGGGAGAGAGCCGCAGCAAGCTGGTTTCGCTGTGTCAGGAAGCCGGCTTTGTAGAGGCAGAAAAAAGAATGCTGTCCAGCCTGTTTCCCGGAAAAAGAGTGGAAGCAGCATACCGCCTGGGCGGCATGCGTGCCGCCGAAGCCGTACCGGAGATGCTGGAGCTGCTTCAGACAATGAGGTACGGCCCGGAGAGCATCATTGTGGCCAGGGCGATTGCGAAGAGCGCTGACCAGTATGAGTTCATCCGGGCAATGCTGAAGCAGCTGCTGGCATCCGGGAAGCCGGTGCAGCATCTGGCAGCAGATATGTTGCTGGAGACCCGGCTGGAATCTGCCGGGCTGCTTCGCAGGCTGCTGCAGGAGGAGGAGCTTGGAATACTCAAGGCCGCGCTGGCTGCAATGTGGGGACAGGCTGTGCCTGCCGTAGTTCCTGCGCTGGGACGTCTGGCCTTTAACGGGCAAGAGGACGTGCGGGCGGAGGCAGTCAAGCTGTATCTGGCCTCCAACCCGGTCCTGAAGGACGATACCATTTCCCAGCTGATGAGCGATAAGGAATGGGAGGTTCGAGCTGTGACCGCCAAAGCCCTCGGGCGCATCCACGCCGCCGGCAGCATTCCGCTGCTCCAGGCCGCACTGGCCGACGACAGCTGGCATGTGCGGCATAACAGCGCTGAGAGCCTGTCTCTGCTCGGAGAGCAGGGGTTTGAGGCGCTGTGTCAGGCGGCGCTGGGAGCGGGTGCTGCCCGCGAGATTGCACTGTCCCGGATTGAGCAGGTCATGGGATCAGAGCGGTCGACTCAGGCCGTGGATCAGATTGTTGCCTTTAACAAGATCAAGCTCGTTTACGAAAGCTACTTCGGCATATCTTCGAAAAAAGCAGCCGTGCAGATGGCCGGCGTAGGAGGCGATTATTCTGCTTAGAGACATGCTGCTGACCTATGGCACGATGGCTGTGTACTATGTCATGCTGGTCAATGCGCTGTATTTTGCAATCATGCTGTTCTCTTTCGGACACATTCGGAATATTTACCGGCGGGCTGCATTTTCCCAATATAATACGCTGTCCGGCTCCGAGCTGGTGCCGCCGGTTTCGCTGCTCGTCCCTTCCTATAACGAGGAGTTGACGATTATCGAGAATGTGCGCTGCCTCATGACACTGAACTATCCGTCCTACGAAGTCATTGTCATTAATGACGGGTCTGCTGACCGTACCCTGGAGGTGCTCATCGAAGAGTATGAGCTGGTGCGGCTTGTCAATCCGGAGTTTCGGGGCACCATTCCCACCCAATCCATCCGCGGGGTGTACCATAACGACAAATACCCGCACCTTCTGGTGATCGACAAGGAGAACGGCGGCAAGGCCGACTCTCTCAATGCGGGCATTAACCTGTCGCAATACCCGCTCATTTCGTCGATTGATGCAGATTCTCTGTTGGAGAAGGACGCGCTGATTCGGATGGCAAGAATGTATATGGAAAATCCGGAGGAAACCGTCGCGATTGGCGGAGATGTACGGATTGCCAACGGCTGCACGATTGAGAACGGGACGGTCAAAGAGGTGTCGCTGCCGCGTCAAATGTGGCCGATGTTTCAATCCATCGAGTACCTGAAGGCCTTTCTTGGCGGCCGAATCGGCTGGAGCCGAATGAACGGACTGATTATCGTCTCTGGAGCCTTCGGCTTGTTCCGAAAAGATTACGTCATTGCGGTAGGAGGCTATCGCGGCGGCTATCCCGGCGAGGACATGAACATCATTATCAAGCTTCACCGCTATATGCTGGAGAACAAGCTGAAATATCGGATTGCGTTCTGTCCGGAGGCGGTGTGCTGGACCCAGGCGCCGGACAGCTATCATATTTTGTCCAATCAACGCAAGCGCTGGGGTCGCGGCAATCTGAAAAATATGATTGAAAACAAGGATATGGTGTTCAATCCGCGCTATAAAATTATGGGTCTGCTGACCATGCCGTACAATGTTATTTTCGAAGCGCTCAATCCCTATTTCAAAATTACCGGGCTTCTTGCGCTGATCGGCTACGTCATGATGGATATGACCCACTGGCATGTGCTGGTGGTGTTCGGGCTGGTTAACGTGCTGAGCGGATATTTGCTGAGTGTGGGCGCTTTGCTGCTGGAGGAAATGGCGTTCCGCCGTTACCCCAAGCTTTCAGATCTTTCCAAAATGCTGCTGTTCTCCGCTTTGAAGTTCCTCGGCTATCACCAGCTGGGCGGCTTATGGAGAATTCAAGGACATATCCAGTACTTGCAAAATAATAATACGTGGGGAACCATGACCCGCCAGAGCTGGAAGGACAAGAATACAGCGGCGTAATGCCGTGTCCAGGCCGTGATGGGGATAAAAAAATAATGGTGAAGGGTGGAGGAAATGATGTCGCATACCGCAACGTTACCGAAGGAACAGCAAGGCAGTCTGCTTGACTTGCTCAAGGAGGAGGTGCCGAAGGCGCCGAATCATAGCTGCGGTCTCTTGTTTCTGCACTGTGCCGGAGGAATGTCCGGGACGCCGGGATATGTGGAGGCGTTTATCCAGTCCATTCCGGGTGCAGGCCGCGTCTACAGGGATCGGGAATCCGGCATTGTGGCGCTGCTGCTGCCTGGACTTACACTTTCTGCTGCCCACTATCAGGCACTGCTGCTGAAGCAGCACTTGCTGCGCATCAAGCCAGATGCAGATCCCCGCATGGCGCTGACTGCCCTCACAGATATTCCTGCTGTTCACATGCTGAACAGCATGGCAGAGTCAGTGCGCCTGAGCATCACCTCGGACATTCAGATTTTTACAGAGCACAGTCCATCCGGAGCCAGTAAAATTCTGATCGTCGATCATGATGATGCGGTCAGGGAATTTCTGCAGATCCGCCTGGAGCTGCAGGGCTATCATACGCTGGAGGCTCATGACGGGCTGAAGGCGCTGGAGCTCATTCCCCAATGGAAGCCGGATCTGGTGCTGACGGAGCTGAATTTATCCGGCATTGATGGGCTGCCATTCATCCATCATATTCATCAGCTGGAGGTGGATGCTCCGCCCAAGATCGTCATTTTGACTGAAAAACGTGTTGAACAGACCATCAGTCAATGCTTTCAGCATGGGGTGGACGACTATGTGACCAAGCCCTTCTCTCCGATCGAGCTGGATGCGCGCATTCGGCGTTGCTTGCACTAAGCTGGAGCGGGATGCGCTTTCTGGCGCGCTGTCATAGAAGGATAAATTCAAAAACGAAAGGTAGATGACGATGAACCAGGATTATGAAACATTATTGCAGGCCATTCAAGAGAAAAAAGCGGTATTGGGAGTGGTCGGACTGGGGTATGTAGGTCTGCCTTTGGCTGTAGAAATGGTGAAGCAGGGCTTTACGGTCGTGGGCATCGACCTGGACCCCGCCAAAATCGACGCTATTTACCGCGGGGAGTCTTACATCTCGGACATTGCGGATGCAGATCTGGCGGAGGTTATGTCCTCCGGCCGCTTCAAGCCGACAACAGACTACAGTATGATGGCCGTCATTGATGCAGTCAGCATCTGCGTCCCGACTCCCCTTAGCGAGAATCAGGACCCCGATACCTCATACATTACGATGGTTGTCAATCAGCTGAAGCGGTTTATGAAGCCGCGCCTTCTTATTACCCTGGAGAGCACAACCTATCCGGGAACGACAGAGGAGCTGATCCAGTCCGAGATTGAGAAGCTGGGCTATACGGCTGGTAAGGATTTCTTTCTATGCTTCTCGCCGGAGCGCGTAGACCCGTCCAATATCCGCTTTAATACAAGGAATACACCGAAGGTGATTGGGGGTACGACGGAAGCCTGCCTGAGCCTGGGGCAAGCGCTGTATAGTCAATATGTAGATACCGTGGTGCCGGTGAGCTCGCCTAAGGTGGCGGAAATGTCAAAGCTGCTGGAAAATACATTTCGCAGCGTAAACATTGCTTTCGTGAACGAGATGGCCATGATGTGTGACCGGATGGGCATTGATGTGTGGGAGGTGATCGACGCTGCGGCTACGAAGCCGTTCGGGTTTATGCCTTTTTATCCCGGACCAGGTATTGGGGGTCACTGTATTCCGCTGGATCCCATGTATCTGTCCTGGAAAGCCAAGGGCTTCCGCTTCTACAGCAAATTCATTGAGCTGGCCCAGTCCACGAATGACAATATGCCTTACTATGTCATTAACAAAACAGCGGCGATTCTCAACGAGTACGCCAAGTCGATTAAACGCTCTAGCATTCTCATTCTCGGCATGTCCTACAAGCCGGACATCAGCGATCTTCGGGAATCACCGGGACTGGAAATCTACGAGCTGTTTAAGGAAAATGGCGCCCGCGTAGATTACTACGATCCTCACGCCCGCAGCTTCAAGGATAAGCAGGGGGTCACGGTAAGCAGCGTTGACTATGATGTGAACCGCTTCAGCCAATATGACTGCATGGTGCTGATCACGAATCATAGCTCCCTGGATTACAGTCTGCTGGCTGCGATGCATGTGCCCATCCTGGATACGCGCAATGCGTTCCGTGCTTACGCCGGACCGCATATCCATAAGCTGGGTCACTCCGTGCAGCATGTGAAGGAGCCGGGCGAAGCGCTTCTGGTGTAGCTGCAGTCTCCTTTATGAAAAGACTAGCATGGATGCGGCGGCGCGGCGTGCCAGGCTCTCTTGCGGCGGTGCTCCTGGTCGTGGCTGCGTTGCTGCTGTGGTCTCTACTGCAGCGTTCGGACCATGTGCAGCAGGACAAGGCCACTTGGCTGTGGGACGCTGCAGGGATTGCGCAAAAGGGCGATGAGATCATTTCCTTCTGTGCGCAGGAGGGAGTGAAGGTCATCTTTGTACAGATCCAGTCGGAGGTTCGAAAGGAGGATTACCGCCGCTTTGCAGCAGGAGCGTACGCTGCAGGCATCGCCGTCCATGCACTGGATGGTCAGCCGGAATGGGCGTATGAAGAGCATCGGGGAGAAGTAAGCCATATGCTATCCTGGCTTGCACAGTATAATGCCGAATCCCAGCCGGAGGAACGGTTTCAGGGAATTCAGCTGGATATAGAGCCTTATGTGCTAAAACGGTGGGAGCGGGAGCGAGATCAGGTTGTGCTGGAGTGGGCGGGGAATATGGAGGCCTGGGCTGCCGATGCGGCAGCCTCGGGGATTCCGCTCAGTGTGGCCGTGCCGTTCTGGCTGGACGACATTCCGGCCCTGGATGACACGGACAATTTCTGTCTCTGGCTCCAGCAGCGGACGGCCGCCATCGCGGTGATGTCCTACCGGGATCAGGGCGAGCAGATGTACGAGCTGGCCCGCCAGGAGCTGGAGCAGGGAGAACAGCTCGGAACCTCGGTCTGGATCGGCATGGAGCTGGCCGATACCGATGAGGGCGATCATCTGACGTTCCACGACCAGACCTTATCTCAGATGGAGCTGGAAGCGCAGCGAGCCTCTTTCCTGGGGAGGGCTCACCGCTCTTATGCCGGTCTGGCCGTGCACCATTTCGAAGCCTGGCATCATAAATGGAAGGGGACAGGACCCCTGGAATAAGACGGACAGTCCCTATCTGCCCGCCTTGGTCCTATGGAGGCCGCTGTATTAAAGCATCCGTAAGGCTTTTGTCGTCAATGGCGATGAAGCTTGTGCGGATGTTTTTGCGGTCAGGTCTGTGGTGGTGCAGGAGAAAAGGAGAACAGCGATGACAGCTCCTGCTGCATATCGTCCCAAGCCACCACGAGCTCGCCCTGGTGACCACGGCATTGGTATTGAACTCTGACGCCTCCTTCCGTTCGCTGATGCTTCAGCATGCGGATGCCGCGCAGCCTGAGCTCCTCGCGGATGCTAAACAGCTGCTCACGCATAGTATCATCCAGCGCGCCGAAATCGCGAAGGTACAGCTCTGACATTTTTAACGGTAGGGTACGGAGGATTGACATATTTCGCCGGAGAGTTCGCTGAATCACCATATAGATGGTGCAAAGGGTAATCAGCTGCTGGTCCCTCTCAGTGGGCGGGGGAGGGGAAGACAGGCGCCGTGTGCTCATAGATTTCACGTCCTTATAAAATAGAAACACATGTTCTTATAATTACCAATCATAAAGAGAAGGATTCTATATGGCAAGCAAGAATTTCAGGAAATTCAGGCTGGCGGAAAGAAGTGCCTGGAATACTCTGTAAATCTCATCATATATATTTGTGAAAAGCACGGCGCTTGGATGGGGACGGGAGGCTTCTTTTTTGAAGCGGGAGGAGGGGAATACATATAATTCCAATTTGCTGTTTAGCTAACAAGGTAAGTGTGTTATAATATAGGCAGAATATAAATTAGACAGAAAGGATCAGGATACCATGAGTCCCCGAAGGACGAACCCCCAAAGGACGATTTGGAAACGTTATGATCTCTCATACACTTAGCTCCTTTCGCTGAAACGTCATGATGTCGGAAGACATAGACCGTCTCTAGCGAAAGGATGGAAGTCTGATGCGAAGGATGAACTCCTCCAGGCTGCCTGACGTAGAGAATGGGTCTTGGTTTTACCAATTCACTACGACTAGAGGGAGCCTGTATGAGGAACAAACAAGAACGATTATCAACGCTTTACACCATGTCGGCAATGCTGCTAGGAACGTTACTGCTTGCGTTTGCGTATTATCACATTAATTTTCAGAATCATTTATCGGAGGGTGGATTTGTAGGGCTGGCTTTGCTGGGGAAATATATACTGGATGTGCCGCCGGCGGTCAGCATGCTGCTGCTGGATATTCCAATATTGATTCTCGCCTGGTTCATGAAAGGCCGCAAATTCATTATTAATACCGTCATTTCGGTCGCCATGTTCACGTTATTCTATGCGATGATGGAGAACTATTCTCCGATTGTGATTGATTTAAGCCATAACTTACTGCTTGCAGCTATTTTATCCGGAGTGGCTACCGGTTTAGGTGCTGGGATCGTGCTTCGCTTTGGTGGAGCAACCGGAGGGGACGACGCCATTTCTGTGCTTATCAGTGAGTGGAGCGGCCTGAAGATTGGTACGGTATTCTTTCTGATGGATGCCGTGGTGCTGCTGCTGTCATTGTTCTATCTGCCAATGGCTGAGACGCTGTATACGATTTTAGCCGTGTCGATTGCAGGACAGATTATTACGTTTACGACCAGCTACCGCAAGACCGTCAAGCCTGTCCGGGTACCCGTCGGCAATATGGCCCGCAGTCCCCGGCCTGCCGTTAAAGGATAATGGCTGAAATACAAGAAGCTCGCCCGTGTCAGGGCGAGCTTCTATTTAGGTTGTGGTTGCTGTGAAAGAGATGTCAGTGCGTTAGCCCTAGCAATAAACTACTTCTCCTCCGGATGGTTCTCGGCCCATTCCTCAGCTTTCGCAGTAGCAATCGCGATGGCACGGCCTTCCTCATAATGCTGCTCCTCCAGCAGAGCGTTAGCAATTTCGATGGCTTTGTTTCGAACCCGGGGTTCTAGATTTTTCATGGATTGCGGGTAATCCTCTTTGGACCATGGCATAGAGCCATCCCTCCTGTCATCTGATTTAGCCGTACTACCTCCTTCTTAACCCCGCTGCCAAGTCTTTAATCTGAAAAAGCCCCCAAACCAACTGAGGCCACTGAAGAACTACCATAATTAAGTTTCAACAGAATTTAATATGACGGATTGTCAAGCTAAGTGCGACACCTCGTCCATGAAAGATTCGTTTCAGATTCACCACGAATATAGCCATTGCTCCTTGCATATGCATGCCGGATAGACCCGAGGATGTGGCCACATCATACCCGTGTCTGTGCTTGAGTTCGCTGTTCTTCGCTTCAATTTTGTAGCGCTTTTTGGCTTTTTCTTTGAAAGCCTCACTTTCCTGAAACGCCATTTGTTCGGCGTGCACCCCGGATTTAATGGTGACGGAGTACATCTTGCTCTTGGCGCCCTCCTTGTAACATCACTCTTTCAAGGGATACCTCTTGCACTGCTCTACATCAAAGTCGTAGGTGTCGGCTTGGTTCTTGCCCGTCTTCCTTCTTGCGTCCCCCTTGCGATCAGGTTGTCTTTCTCCGAATACGCCGTGTCGCCAATCACGGTATTTACAGTTACGCCAGCCGCGATGCTTTTTTGTCTTTAGGCACGATCAGGTCATACAAGGACGTGTACGGGCTGAATGAAAACGAAGGTTGACTCTGGAACAAAGGGCTTCCATCCCTTCTATCTTAACGGTTTTGCAGTGGATGACGAAGGAGCGGAGGGAAGAGGGAGGCTGGAGAAGCGGAGCGCTCGCCTTTGTCCCCGGATTTCATCCGCCAAGCGGTATGAACAAGAAATCTGGGGACAACAGCGATCGGAAGCCCCCTCTTCCTGGAGCGACCACGCCTTCGTTGGCGGATGCACCATCTTTTGCGTTAACCTTATTTTACAACAAAAAAAGGTACTGCTCCCTTAATTATTTCGGGTGCAGTACCTTCTTCGATTCAGTCAGGACTTCTTCAGTGGCCTCAAACCAACTGCAGCAGCACGTGCCGCAGTGGTTGGGGGGCATTTTTTATGACACAGATTCCTTACATGGTTAAAAGAGCGTCTGCTTACGAAAACAGCTGTAAAAACTCGCCGTAGCCTTCCTGCTCCATATCTTCTTTCGGGATAAAACGGAGCGCGGCCGAGTTGATGCAGTAACGCAGGCCGTCCGGTCCCGGACCGTCATTAAACACATGGCCGAGATGGGAGTCGCCTTCCTTGCTGCGGACCTCCGTGCGGATCATCATATGACTGAGATCTGTTTTCTCCTGAATATGATACTCACGGATCGGGCGAGTAAAGCTGGGCCAGCCGCAGCCAGCATCGTATTTGTCTCGGGAGCTGAACAGCGGTTCGCCGGAAACAATATCTACATAAATGCCTTCTCCTTCGTGGTTCCAGAATTCATTCTGGAAAGGGCGCTCTGTGGCATTATTCTGCGTCACCTCATATTGAATGGGGGTCAATCGGCGCTTGAGCTCTTCCTGATCCGGCTTGGCCTTCCAGTTGGCCTGGATGAAATCTTCCCGCCCCGAGCCTTTACGGTACCGTTTGTAGTGACCGGGATTCTTCTTGTAGTAGCCTTGATGATATTCCTCGGCCTCATAAAAAGGAGCAGCAGGAAGCACCTCTGTCACGATTGGCTTATCAAATCTTCCGCTTGCTGCAAGCTCCTGCTTTGATTGCTCAGCGAGCTCACGCTGCTGCTCCGTGTGATAGAACACAGCGGTCCGATAGGATTCCCCGCGGTCATGAAACTGGCCGCCAGGATCGGTAGGGTCGATTTGCTGCCAGAACAGGGTCAGCAGCTTCTCATAGGGAAAAATATCCGGCTGAAACGTAATCTGCACAGCCTCGTAGTGACCCGTAGTCTCTGAGCATACTTCCTCGTAAGTCGGGTTTGCTTTATGTCCGCCGGTATATCCGGAAACTACCTTTTCAATGCCGGGCATTTCATCAAACGGAGAAACCATGCACCAGAAGCATCCTCCAGCGAAGGTAGCAAGCTCTGTCTTCTTTGATTGTGATTGATTCATAGGATCCCTCCATAGTCAGGGTAAATTCGGTACTGCAGGTTCTATTATAAAGCATTTGAACCTTGATATAAAATGGACGCGCTGCTTCGCCCGGGATTACTGTTTAAACTTATGGCGCCAGAGCCACCAGGCAGCGGGGAGAACGATCATTAAAAACAGAGCAAGCACCGCTGCCGCCGTCCAAGGCTGTTCCACAAACAGGCTGCCCAGGTACGCATACAGAAACAACACGGGAATTTTGCCCAGTGCCGATGCCGCTAGATACGTCCAGAACGGAATGCCTGCCGCTCCGGCATATATATTCACAGCCATCTGGGGCACGACCGGAAGCATGCGGTACAACAGAATGACTTTAAAAGGGTTGCGGCGGGTTAGATCTGTTAACGTTTGCAGCTGTGGATAGCGGGATAGCAGCCGTTCTCCCATGCTTGTATAAAGTGAAGCTGCAGCGTAGATGAGAACCGCTGCCGCTGTCGTCCCAAACCAGGCAACCGCAGCCCCTCCAATCGTTCCAAAGGCATAGCCGAGCACGCCAATCACTGCTTTATAAGGAAGAATCGGAAACACCGCAAGCAGTGTACTGAGCAATAGAACAGGGCCGAGCGAGGTCTCGCCTTGCAGCCAGCCCAGAAGATCTTGTCTGTAGTAGTACATAACGAGCAGGGCCAACACGTAAGCGGCCGGAGTCCACCAGTTTTTCATATCCATTCCTTTCGCTGCCAGCATATAATCAAGACAGGATCATTATACCAGGGCTATGCTAAACTTTCTTACTCTGCTGCGAATCCCCCAAAAAAAAGGAATACAGCGGGCCATGTTGAATAACTGTTTTATGGCATATTTTCCAATGAACTTATCTTATCAACGTGCAAGGAGGCTAATCCATTGAATAAGCATTGGCGGAATGCCGGGCTTGCTGTGCTGATTGTACCGCTGCTGATATGGGTTTGGGGCAGTGTCCAAGAGAACGGGGATATCGCTGCCCGGGCAGGTGACATTACCATCACCCATGAAGAGCTGAAACGTTACAAGACTTTCGCTGAGACCACGTACACATTACATGGAATCCATGAGAGACAGCCGGATGACCGCGAAATTCTGAATGAACTCATCCTGAATAAGCATGTAAGCCTGGAAGCTGCAGCGGCGGGCTGTGTCGTGAGCGAGGAGGAGCTGCTTGCTGCCATTACAGCATTGAGAAGCAGGGTGGAGGAACGGGATGAAGAAGCCCTCTTAAAGGATCCGTACGGGATGGCTTTGGTGCAGCGTCAGCGAGATTCCGGGCTTAGTCCCGAAGCGTTTTGGAGCAGCAGTGAGTTGCAGGAGGAGGTTTCCGCGACGATGCTGCAGGTCAAATGGATGGAGAAGCTGGAGGCCGAGGGTGCATTGGGTAAAGAGCTGAGCTTTGGAGAATACAAGAATAGACTGCTGCAGGACATAAAAAAGAAGATCACTTATGATTTAAACCCCTGAGCAAGAGGGTAAAAAAAGTTAGGCAATCGGAAAAGCGTGTGATATAATGTCACCAACCGAATAGTTCCCAAAGGGGAGTAGCTACAGCGCAGTAAAGTCGTCATTACGGGATTCGTTATTTCGGTCCCCGGCTCTATTGGCAACGTGAAGATGTTGTTAGCGAGACCTTTGCCTGTGTCATCCAAGGTAAAGGTCTGTTTATGTTCCCATGGAATAAACGCCGTTACCTGTTTTCAGGTGCGGCGATTTTTTATGTGATCAGGAGAACATCGGGGACAAATTTATAAGGGGAAGGCGGAAACAAGATGGAGTTTATGTCACCAGAATTTTGGGCGGCCCTGCTGTCCATTATTGTGATTGACCTGGTTCTGGCGGGCGATAACGCAATCGTGATCGGACTTGCGGCCCGTAATGTACAGAAAGAGGACCAGAAGAAAGTTATTTTATGGGGTACGGTAGGCGCGATTCTTATTCGTGTGGTCGCTACGCTGCTCGTAGTGAAGCTCCTCATGATCCCGGGCTTGAGACTGATCGGCGGCCTGGCTCTTCTCTGGATTGCTTACAAGCTGCTGGTAGACAACAAGGATCACGAGATTTCAGCAGGCAGTCAGATGTGGGCAGCGATTCGTACCATTATTATTGCTGATGCCATGATGGGCCTGGACAATGTGCTGGCGGTGGCCGGTGCAGCAGGTGAGGATTTCACGCTGGTTATTATCGGCCTTGCGATCTCGATTCCTATCATGGTATGGGGAAGTACAATTATTCTCAAGCTGACCGACAGATTCCCGCTCGTGATTACGTTCGGTGCGGCGATTCTGGCTTGGACCGCGACCAAGATGCTGGTGGAAGAGCCCATCATTCACGACTGGTTCGCCAATTCTATCGTCAAGTACGCTTTTGAAGCCATTGTCGTAGTCGCTGTGATTGGCTTCGGCACATGGATGAAGAAGAAGATGGAAGAAAAGGCAAAGCAAAATCCTGTTCATATTAATATGAGCGAATAGCTGCGCTGCAGCATGCTGTACCGGGTTAAATAAGGAGGGCTGACGATGTCGTCTGCAGACAAAACGATGGAGGACCGCATCGTGGACAGCTACAGGCAGGACGAGGATATGATGATTCTCGTATTTGCCCAGTGGTGTGTGAATCAGGGACTGGATCCTCTCAGTTTGTACGAAAAGGCGTACCCCGATCAGGCGGGTAATGAGCGCTTGAGCCGCGGGCTGGCGCTGACGGTGCCGAAGGAGGAAGCGGGAGAAATTCCGGATTCCACGGTGATGGGCGTGCTGTCATTGTTCGGCAATGATGATCTCGCTGCCGTCGTTGCGGAAGCAATCATGCTAAGGGACCGGCTCGACAAGAGCTGATTGGACATTCTTATTTCATACCATGAGGTCAAAGGGCCCGGCTGCAAGAGCAATATCTTGCGGCCGGGCCCTTTGTATGTGCTTTAGCTGGAAGGCATGTGATCTTGCCGGAACTGTTTTGGAGAAACGCCGAATCGGGAACGGAAAACCCGGTGAAAATAAGTGTAGCTGGCAAAGCCGGACGTTTCGGCTACATCCTCCAGGGACATGGGACTGAAAATGATCCGTTCCCGCGCCATATCCAGACGAACCTCCAGAGTATATTGCATGATGGTCGTGCCAAACGCTTCCTTGAATAAATGGACCGCCCGGGACACGCTGATATCCACATGGGAAGCGACATCCTCCAGCTTGAACATGGAGGAGGCGTTCTCTTCAATGTAATTTTTCATGCGGTGAGCGAGGTAAGCTTTAGGCGTAGTGGACGGCTGCTCGGACAGCAGGCGGTCGATCTCCAGACAGAGAATGCGAAGCATGTACACGGAGATTTCCGGATATGTATTTGAAAGCCGGCGCTGCTCCAGCACGAGCTGTCGGAACAAGCCCAGGTATCGATCGTCCAGCGGGATCCGCATTCGTGTTGGCCGTTTGCGGGCTTGATACCAGTCGTCTACCCAGTCGCCTTTAAAAAAAATGTTGTAGTCTCCGCTCTCCACCAGGGAATCCCCCTGCGGGTTCAGCTCGTCCTCAATGCGCAGCTCGTAAGGCTGCCCCGGCTTGTACAGCAGCAGGTCGCCGGGCTGGAGCAGGGACAGCTTGCCGTCAATGACCGCCCGGCAGCGGCCGTCGGTCTGAAGGCGAAGTAAGTAATGCTCAAAGCCGTCCGGCATGGTCATGACAAACGGCTTGCGATGAAATGAAAAGTTCGTGGAGAGCACTCGGGTCGACAAAACTTCCTGCATGTAAAGAACTCCTTTATGGATTTGAAAATAATGACCAGATTGTTCATGTTTTAATCATATAATTCATTTTAAATGAAAACAATTCCGAATACCATGTTTCTAGATGGTTCAGCAAAGGTCTTTGAGGGGTGACAACGAGTGGCTAGAATGAGAACAGGCATTATCGGCTGCGGTAATATCAGCGGCATTTATTTTCAGAATCTGAAGAACAGTGACTGGGTGGAGGTTGTAGCCTGTGCCGACCTTGTGGTGGACAGGGCCAAAGAGCGTGCTCAAGAGTATAATATTCCACATGTGTTCACCGTGGAGGAGATGCTGGCTCACCCGGACATTGAGCTCATCATTAATTTGACCATTCCTGCAAGCCACGCCAGTGTCGATGTGGCTGCGCTGGAAGCAGGCAAGCATGTATATAGTGAAAAGCCTCTCGCGGTCACCCTGGAGGAAGGGCGACTCGTCCTGGAGACAGCTGGCAAGAAAGGACTCCGTGCCGGCTGCGCACCGGATACTTTTCTGGGGTCTGCGATACAGACCGCCAGGGCGGCCATGGAGCAGGGCTTGATCGGAAGGCCGGTCGCAGCGTGTGCGTTCAATCTGGGTGCGGGACCGGAGACCTGGCATCACAATCCGGAATTTTTCTACGCCGCCGGCGGTGGACCGATGATGGATATGGGTCCTTACTATTTAACAGCGCTTGTAGAGCTGCTGGGACCAGCAAGCAGGGTCAGCGCCTCAACGGGCATTCAAATTCCGGATCGCTTTGTCGGCTCCGGGCCTAACAGCGGTCAGGCAATTCCGGTTCATACACCGACGCATCTGGCGGGGACGATTGATTTCGAAAGCGGAGCCATCGTCAGTATGATTACAAGCTTTGACATCCCGGCTGGCTCTGAGCTGCCATGGATCGAAATTTATGGCACGAGCGGAACGCTTAGCCTGTCGGACCCGAACTTTTTTGATGGCGATGTACGCATCCGCCGTCACGGCTCTGAGGCATGGGAGACACTTCCGCCTGCTTTTGAGTGCGGGAGAAATGAAAGAGGGCTCGGCGTGAATGATATGGTTCAGAGCATTCGGGAGCAGCGGGATCACCGTGCCAGTGCCCGTCTGGCCTATCACGTCCTGGAAATTATGCAGTCGTTTCAGCAGTCCTCTCTGGAAGCGCGTCATATTGTCCTGCAGAGCACCTACCGCAAGGAACCGCTGCCTTCCTTCACTGCACAGCTAAAGGGCTGAGGCAAGGAAGGATTCGTTTATTGTGTGCTGGAAGAATGCTACAATAAGTGAGATCCGGACTGCAGCATGGAATGATGCTGCACAAAGTGGTCAAACTGTACCTAAGTTATTTTGCGGAGTACGGCTAAATGTTTTAGAACATGACGAACTAGTGTATGAATCAACGTACGTACTAAATTACGAATCAGGAGGTTTCAGTATGAAGCTGGGAGTATTTATGGTGCTGCTGGGCGGGCGCAAGCTGGAGGACGCCCTGGATTATGTAGCTTCGAAGGGCTTGAAGGCCGTAGAGATTGGAACGGGAGGATATCCTGGCAATTCGCATTGCAATCCGGCAGAGCTGCTGGAGAATGAAGCCGCACTCAAGGCATTCAAGCAAGCGGTGGAGTCCCGTGGCCTGATGATCAGTGCGCTGAGCTGCCACGGCAATCCGCTGCATCCGCAGAAGGATATCGCTAAGGGCTTTCATGACGATTTTGTCAAAACGGTGGAGCTGGCTCAGAAGCTGGAGGTGCCTGTTGTGAACACGTTCTCCGGTTGTCCGGGTGACCATGAGGACGCGAAATATCCGAACTGGCCGGTAGCTCCATGGCCGAATGATTATCAGGAGATTCTGAAATGGCAATGGGAGAACAAGGTGATTCCGTACTGGACAGAGTGGGGCCAATTCGCAGCGGACCGCAATGTGAAGATCGGCTTGGAGCTGCACGGCGGCTTCTCGGTGCACACTCCAGGTACACTGCTGCGCCTTCGCGAAGCGACAGGTGAAGTCATTGGAGCTAACCTGGATCCGAGCCATATGTGGTGGCAGGGCATTGATCCGGTGCAGGCGATTCATATTCTGGGCCGCGAGAACGCCATTCATCACTTCCATGCGAAGGATACGACGATTGATCCGGTGAATGTGAACAAGCATGGCCTGACAGACATGCAGTCCTATGCCAATATGATGGACCGTGCATGGCAGTTCCGCAGTGTTGGCTACGGTCATGACGTCAAGGTTTGGGCAGATATGATGAGCGCTCTGCGTCTGGTGGGCTATGATTATGTGGTCAGCATTGAGCATGAAGATGGCCTGATGTCCATTGAAGAAGGCTTCTCCAAGGCGGTATCTAATCTTCAGCAGGTGCTGATTGAGGAACCGCTGGGCGAGATGTGGTGGGTCTAACCGCGATCTAGCGGATTTGGAATATAGGGGGATTTGGCAGCATGCTAAACGTAACGATCTGGAACGAATTTGTACATGAGAATATTCACGATGAAGTCAAAGCGGTATATCCTGAAGGCATTCACAAAGCGCTTGCCGACGGCCTCCAGAATCCGGATTTTCATATCCGGACAGCGACGCTAAATGAGCCGGAGCACGGCTTAAGTGATGAAGTGCTGAACCTGACCGATGTGCTGCTGTGGTGGGGCCATATGGCTCATGACCGTGTCGATGATGCGGTAGTCAGCAAGGTGGTCGAGCGGGTTCGGAACGGGATGGGCCTGATCGTGCTGCATTCCGGACATTTTTCCAAGCCGTTTAAGGCACTGATGGGGACCAGCTGCGATTTGAAATGGCGTGAAGCGGGGGAGCAGGAGATTTTGTGGACTGTGAATCCATCTCATCCCATTTGTTCCGGCGTGAACAGCCAAATCATCCTGGAGCATGAAGAAATGTACGGGGAATTCTTCGATATTCCGGCGCCGGAGGAGCTGATCTTTGTCAGCAATTTCGCCGGAGGAGAAGTGTTCCGCAGCGGCTGCACCTTCAAGCGCGGCCAAGGGAATATTTTTTATTTCCGTCCGGGGCATGAAACGTATCCGACTTACTACAATCCTGAAATTTTAAAGGTCATTACAAACGGTATTTATTGGTCGGCTATGAACAGCTATGCGCTGAAGCCGGTCTTCGGAAACAGCCAGCCGCTGCGTCCGCTCGGAGTTCTCGTCTAGTCATAGCATTTAAGGGTACGGCTGCCTTCGGGGCAGCCGTATTTGTTTCAGGGAATGACGGTCACAGCCAAATTTTCATAAGAATATACAGGGAAAGGTTTTCAGTTTCCTAAAAATGTGCTAGAATATAATTCACTAACTTATCGTAAGCTATCAAGGATTGCAAGGTTTGTGACTCTGTGAAGAGGTGGAATAACATGGATGATGTAACAACCGGTTTGTGTCCCCGTTTTGAATGCGCCTTTGCCTTGCTGGGTAAACGCTGGAACGGACTGATTATTCAGTCTCTCATGAGCGGACCGAAACGATTTAAGGATATTTCAAATCTAATTCCTGCCATGAGCGATAAAATGCTATCCGAACGGATGAAGGATCTGGAGAGCGAAGGCATTCTGGTCCGGCATGTGTATCCGGAAACCCCGGTGCGGATCGAATACGAGCTGACGGATAAAGGAAGAGCGCTGAAGCCGGTTATGGCGGAGGTAGGGGCCTGGGCTGAGCAATGGGTCCGTGTCGAAATGAATACATGAAGCCAAGAGAAGGCCCTGAATTACATCTGCTGTAATGTCAGGGCTGTTTCTTTACACCCAGGCTCACTCACCTTCGGAAGCGGCTGCTAATATAATGAATCGAAGCTAAGGAGGCGAGTCAAGATGAATCCATTTGCAAATCTGCCGCACATTCGTTACTGCAAGAAGGAAGCTGCCGAGCTGGAGCAGGCCGCAGTCGTGCTGCAACGCATTTTTGACAAGACACTGCACCTGCTTCATCTATACCTGCCAGAGTCTCTATGGTGTGCTGCCACGGGGTTGACGAGGAAGACGGAGAAGGATGTGTTCTCTGAGCAGCTGAACAATCAGGTCATTTTACAGAAATGGATTCAGAGCCCGAAAGGCTGGAAATGTGTCGGTATGGAGCCGCTGGAAGGGGAGAAGGGGCAATCCGAGTCCATATTGCCTTCAGCAGACCCTCAGGAACAAGAGACTGCTTTCGGAGGACTGGAGGGCCGGGCAACCGGGCGGCTATTGCAGATGGTAATCTGGTCACAGTATGAAAAGATAGCGCTGCTGCATCCGTTTCTGGGAGGTGAGGCGTTCTATACGGCCGAGGAGCTGGATACTGTATCAGCTTACCTGGCCCCGACTTATCTGAGCCCGCAGCCGCTTCAAGAGGTGGGGAAGGAATACAAAGTGAAATCCTTATCGGCTGGCGTACCGATCTATCAGGAGAAAATCCCTGCTCCGACCTTGGTGATGGATGCCGGTGGGCGCAGGCTGGCTGGGCTGTGGATGACAGGGGTACACCTGTCTGCCGGCGGCTTTGCAGGCATTAAGCCGTATTTGAAGGTCCCGCAGGGCGAACGGACCTATATGAATGCGAGTTTTACATAACCTACAATGTTTTGTTAGAGGGATACTCCTGGCACGGCTGCTTAGAAAGCAGCTTAAAGCCGGCAAATGTCCATGGGACATTGCTCACAGTGACAGATCTGCTGCAAGCGGGAAAGCTCTTTGATGACAAGATGTCCATGATTCATATCCACGATATCTTGTCGTTTCCAATCGCGGAGCATGCGGTTCACGCTTTCCCGGGTAGCACCGATCAGACTGGCCAGATCCGAGTGAGTCATGGTTCGAGAAATCGTAATCCAGCCGTTGTCCTGCACCTCTCCGCAGGTGTTGGCCAGCCGGATCAGTGTGGAGCTTAGGGCGCCCGTCTTTCCGTACAGCATGAGGTCTCTCAGTTTAGTTTGAGTAATACGGTGTTCTGCGCCCATCCATGTCATGAATTGAAGCGCGAAATCACCGTGCTGCGTAATTAAGGTCTCCACGCTTGATATGTCGATGACACCAATGATGCTGTTCTCCAGCGTTTCAGCAGAGAAGCTATGTCTGGAGTGCGCTGTCAGGTCTGCGTGACCCAGAAGATCACCGGCCTGATACATGTATAGCACCAGCTCTTTGCCTTCTTCGGTTGATTTCGTGAGCTTGATCCGGCCCTGCATAACATAGAACAGCTGCTCAGCTCTATCCCCCTCCCAAAACAGCGCCGCGCCTGCCGGAAAGCTGCGGAGATTCATGGCTGCCTCCAGGCGGCTTTTATTTACCTCTGTCAAGCAGTGCGTATTTCCATGATCAGCATGCTTCAAACGCATCTGGGTCATAAGAATTCCTCCCGTATATAGCTATGTAATCATTGTAAGTGAAAATATTCACGTAAACGAGCATTAACAATAGCAAGTATTGACAATCTGGTGAACGAGCGGGCGAAAATGTCGATTTTTAGGCTCATTCGGTGGTTTATGTAAGAATATTTAGAATGGAGGCAGAAACTTTTAACCCGGATTGGCGTTTAATAGACTGTGCGTTACCCCTTCAGAATGAAATAAATAGAGATCATATAGGAGTGAATAAGCAAGCATGAGCCTTAAAAAAATATCTATGATTACCGTATTGGCTGCTGCCCAGGTATCTACTGTGGTGCCTGTCAGTGCGCAGTCTTCTGCTGCCCTGCAGCAGCCTTCCGCCGTCCTTGAGCAGCCGGCTGCCTTACAGGAAGCAGATAACAACAATCCGAGGATCGGCGAGGGAGCGCCGGAAGCTGCCAATTCTGCTCAGCCAGAGCCGAACGTGGAACAGGCAGAAACGTTAGAGTCTTCTCCTGAAGCAGACGCAGTGCAGCCATCACAGACACCGGAGATTAAGGTTGTTCCAGAGGAAAATTCAGCCAATGATATGCCGCCAACGTCTTCTTCAGGTCCAGCGGCTTCCTTAAACAAGGAAACCAATGAGCTGGTGCTTCTTATGAATAGTGCGGAAATGTACCATAACAGCAAGCTCTATACAGCGGCACAGCCCATGGCGGTCAAGAGCGGGGTCTCTTACATATCGATCCGGGCGATTGTAGAGCGAGCGGGCCTGATGCTCCGCTATGATAATGCGACTAAAGAAACGATTATTTACAAGGATGGAAATGAGCTGCGCTTTACGATGAACAGCACGGTATACAAAGTCAATGGTGAAGCACGTTCGATGAAGGGTCCGGCGTATACCTATAAGGGCACCTTTATGGTCCCCCTCACGTCTATAACCCAGGCTCTTGGAATCCGCTATGTTGTCAATCAGCCGGAAAAAAAGGTGATCCTGGATCTATCCAGCCTTTCCGGCGCAGCGCCGGTCAATCCGGGCGAGGGAGCTTCGGGAGGGGAGCCGGCCAATCCGTCCACACCGCCGGTAGAAATGGTACCGGGTCTGGTTCTTTTGATGAACAGTGCCCAGATGTATCATAATGGTACATCCTATACGGCTGCCAAGCCGATGGCCGTCAAGCAGGGGGTCTCTTATGTTGCTGTCCGCTCCTTGGTAGACCGGGTGGGGTTCAGCCTGAGGTATGACAGCAGTACGAAGGAAACCGTCATTATGCGGGGCAGTGATGAAATTCGCTTTAAGACCAACAGCAGTGTATATACCGTCAATGGGGTCCGTACGACCATGAAGGGACCCGCTTATCAGGACAGTGGAACATTTATGGTTCCTTTGACCTCGATTACCCAGGCTTTAAATATACCTTATCAGGTGGATCAACAGAACAAGCGAGTCATTCTGAGTCTCAGCACGAAGCCCATCGCTTCGTTTACGGTTACGAACCCGAAGGTATATGTCGGACAAACGGTGGTGAATTACAAGACCAGCGCCTATTCGCCTTCCGGACTGCCCATCGTCAGCGAGTATTGGGATGGCAGAGAGGATGTCTTTTACGAGCCGGGTATTCATACTGTATCTTATTCCGTTCAGGACTCCAGCGGCGAATGGAGCGATCCCTACACGTTAAATATTGAGGTGCTCGTGCCGAACGAACCGCCTGCTGCGCTATTTACGACGAACAAAGAAGAATATCGCATGGGCGAGCTTATCACGTATACAGATCAAAGCACCGATGAAGAGAACGCGATTGTGAGCCGGGAGTGGGATAACAACGCCAAGGCCTTTTTTACCCCGGGTCCGGTCAAGGTTCGCCTGAAGGTAACCGATCGGCACGGAGCAGTTGACACGTACGAGAAAACCATCGTCATTACAGGAGAAACCTTGTATACCCGCGAGGAGTTCTATCAGCTATATGCGGCCGTGGGGGAGAAGTTCTTTATCGACGGCGCAAGGGTTCCTTCCTTACCGGTGCTTCCGCTGGAGAGCAGCTTTGAATCCCGGACCTTGATCCGCAGCAACAGCCCGGAGACGGTGACCCGGGAAGGCGTGGTGTACCGTGAAGTCGGCGTTGGAGCGACCCGATTTATGATTCACCACAAAAATGCGAGCGGAAAAGTAATGAAAATGTACGTCGTGGCAACAAACCTGAACAGCACCCCGGCTTCGCTCAATACGCAGCATGTCGGGTTCGGCGGACCGAGCGAATATCCGAATGCGACAGGAAAGCTGTCGGTAGAGCGGTATTTTCAATCCATGCAGTCAGGAAGCAGCAATCAAACGTCGATCCTGCAGCCGGGAGAAAGCCGCCTGATCTTGACCGAGATCAACACGCTGCCGATTAAGGATCAGCAGGTCGTCTCCTTGTTTGCAGATCTTTTTACCGATTCTCCGATTCGTTATGATGTCATTATGATTGAGGAGAAGGAAGATGCGCTGAGCAAGTTCCCGTTCCTTCCGCTGCTGGCAGCAGACGGTATTCACAACCGCGGTACCTATGCGAATTCCACACGCATTCTGGAGAGCCGTGAGCTGATCGGCCAGAGCGAAGCGCGCATTGCCATTGGCGACAAGAATCTGGATCCATTCCTGACCGGATACGACGGTATTACCGGCTATCCCATCTCCAATTCCGGCAATTTCGGGATGGTCTACCACATTAAGCTGAACCGTGTTGCGCCAAATACGCTCATTTCATTTAATCCACGCGGCGGCAAATATATGGGCTCGGTCATGGTTAATGGCAGCATGGTCAATGTGCCGTCTACGTCCTGGCTATCAGCGCCGCATGACAGCAGTGTGCTGTTCCGTACCGGAGAGTACGAGCAGCCGGTCGAAATCTGGTTTACGGCGGCGCCGGGAAGCAGCCTTCCGGTTAATATTTTGGTGACGCCGATGCCACAGAAGAGAAATTAATATCCTCAGCGTGCGCAGTGCTCCTTCGTTGACGCGGGTTGAATTTTCAGGCATTATTAAAGGATGAATTTGAATCAAACAACAGGAGGCTGTTGCGTATGCTGACGACAGAAGAGATCATCGGCACGATGTCCGGACATGGACTACGCATCACCGATCAGCGCAGAACGCTCGCCAAATTGTTTGGAGAGCATAACGGTTATTTGACCGCGAAGGATGTCTATGACTATATGGGTCAGAAGTACAGTGGCCTGAGCTTTGATACGGTGTATCGGAATCTGCGCGTGCTGTCGGAGCTGGGTGCGCTGGAGCAGGTTGCCTTTGAGGAAGGCGTGAAGTTTCGGTCTCGCTGCAGTGAGAAGCATCATCACCATCATCTGATCTGTCTTCAATGCCAGAAGACGTATCCGATCACCTTTTGTCCTATGCCGCTTACTGATGCACCGGATGACTTCCAGGTCGTCAGGCATAAATTTGAAGTCTTTGGTTATTGTAAGGACTGCGGAGAGGGAGAAGGATGAGCAAACGATGGCCGATCCGGGTCGTTCAAGCGCCGATCCATCTGTACCGGAAGGTCATTTCCCCGCTGAAGCCTGCAACCTGCCGCTTCTATCCAACCTGCTCACAGTATGCACTTGAAGCTATTGAGGTACACGGTGCGCTGAAGGGCTCTGTCCTTGCGGCGAAGCGGATCGGAAGATGCCATCCCTTTCATCCCGGTGGCGTAGATCTGGTGCCGCCTCGAAAGGAAAGCCAGAGCTCTCCTTGAGTATATTCTTGACATTACGTCTGATCGTTGATTATATTGGGTGTATTAAGTAAGCAGAGTTGAATATTTTTCCTATGAAGAGATGAGTACGACAGTGCATGCTGCACAGAGAGCCGGGATAGGTGGGAACCGGTCAGCGGGGTCCTGGCGGAAGATGGTCTTGGAGGAACTGTTGTCGAGCTTCTTCCGGTGATTATTCCATCCGGCAGGGTGAGACAATAGCGTGATCCAGCGTTAATGGCGGCCTGCTGCAGGCGGATAAGCCTGACTCTGTAAGGAGTCCGGGGAATTTGGGTGGTAACACGTGAGCTGACTCTCGTCCCATGGGGACGGGAGTTTTTTGTATCCTTAAGGGCGGTCCTTATTGACTTAACCTTGCCAAGGCACGTCGCTGCGGCCTGCACCATAAATAACATATTTTAATTAAAGGATGGAGATCTCAATGGCAGAACAGAAAACCTTCTATTTGACAACGCCAATTTACTATCCCAGTGACAAGCTTCACATCGGGCATGCCTACACGACGGTAGCAGGTGACGCGATTGCGCGCTACAAACGCTTGAGAGGCTATGATGTGCGTTATTTGACAGGCACGGATGAGCATGGTCAAAAGATCGAGCGCAAGGCTCAGGAAGCCGGCAAAACGCCGCAGCAATTTGTCGATGATATCGTGGCAGGCATTCAGGATCTGTGGAAAAAGCTTGATATTTCCAATGAAGATTTTATTCGGACGACAGAGGCTCGTCACACCAAGGTCGTTCAGGACGTTTTCGAACGCCTGCTGGCTCAAGGAGATATTTATAAAGGTGATTATGAAGGCTGGTACTGTACGCCCTGTGAATCGTTCTTCCTGGAGCGTCAGCTGGTGGATGGAAAATGTCCGGACTGCGGCCGTCCCGTGGAGCTGGTGAAGGAGGAGAGCTATTTCTTCCGGATGAGCAAGTACGTAGACCGGCTGCTGCAATACTATGAGGAGCATCCGGATTTCATTCAGCCTGTTTCCCGCAAAAATGAGATGATTAACAATTTCATCAAGCCCGGCCTGGAAGATCTCGCCGTCTCTCGTACAACCTACGAGTGGGGGGTAAAGGTCAAGAGTGATCCCAAGCATGTCGTTTACGTCTGGATCGATGCACTCCTGAACTATGTGACGGCTCTGGGCTACGGCTCCGAGGATACCTCCTTATATGACAGATACTGGCCTGCCGATGTTCATCTCGTGGGCAAGGAAATTGTCCGGTTCCACACGATTTACTGGCCGATCATTCTGATGGCCCTGGACCTGCCGCTGCCGAAAAAGGTATTTGCACATGGCTGGCTCCTGATGAAGGACGGAAAAATGTCCAAATCCAAGGGCAATGTGGTGGACCCGGTTACGATGATCGACCGCTACGGCCTGGATGCACTGCGGTACTATTTGCTGCGCGAGGTTCCATTCGGAGCGGACGGCACGTTTACGCCAGAGAGCTTTGTAGAGCGCGTGAACTCTGATTTGGCGAATGATCTGGGGAATTTGCTCAATCGTACGGTGGCGATGGTCGATAAATATTTTGACGGAGAGGTTCCTTCCTTCGAGCGCGGTGTGACCGCTTTTGATGAGGCAATGGAGGAAGCGGCAGAAGGCGTCTACAGCAAGGTAGAAGAAGCGATGGAGAAGCTGGAGTTTTCAGTAGCACTCAGCGCCATCGGGCAGTTCGTCAGCCGCAGCAACAAATACATTGATGAGACCCAGCCGTGGACCCTCGCGAAGGATGAGAGCAAACGACAGGAGCTTGCCTCCGTGATGAGCCACTTGGTAGAGTCACTGCGTATTGCTTCCATTCTGCTTCAGCCGTTCATGACCCGTACGCCGCAGAAAATTTGGGAACAGCTGGGCATCGAGGCTGGACCGTTAACGCATTGGGACAGCGGACGTGAGATCGGCAGCATCCCTGGCGGCACGAAGCTCCAGAAAGGGGAACCGATCTTCCCGCGTCTGGACGTCGAGCAGGAGGTAGCCTTTATTGCTGAAGCGATGAATGGAGGCGCCAAGCCTGCAGCGATCACGGAGCAGCCAGCAGAGGGCAAAGCTGCAGAGGCTGAGGAAGAAGTGGAGCTGAAGGAAGAGATCGGGATTGAGGATTTTGCGAAGGTAGAGCTGAGAGTGGCGCAGGTGATCTCTTGTGAGCCGGTGAAAAAGGCGGATAAGCTGCTGAAGCTGCAGCTGGATCTGGGCTTCGAGCAGCGTCAGGTCGTATCGGGCATTGCGAAGCACTATAGCCCGGAGGAACTGGTCGGCAAAAAAGTCATCTGTGTCACGAACCTGAAGCCAGTCAAGCTTCGTGGAGAAATGTCTCAGGGCATGATCTTGGCAGCCTCCCACGGGAATCAGCTGACGCTGGCTGCGGTGCCGGATTCCATGCCAAACGGTGCGATCGTAAAATAAGTGCTACAGAGGTTACTAGTGAGGACGGCGTGCCGGTAGTCGGCTGCCGTCCTCACACTTTTTTTGTTCAAGTTTATTAGTAACGATAACGATGTGGTTGACAATAGGAACAACTACTCTTATAATCTCTATCTAGTAATTATTACGATTTGAACAACGGGATTGGAGTGGAGACGGAAGCATGAAATGGAAGACAGCATATGGGGCTTTGTTATTGTCACTGGTAATGGTGGTAACGGGCTGCGGCAATGACACGGGTAGTCAGAAGGCAGCTATTTCGGAAGAGAAGATTAATGTCATTACGACATTTTATCCTATTTATGAATTTGCACGGACCATCGGGGGAGAGGATGCGAATGTCATCAATCTGCTTCCTACCGGTGTAGAGGCACATGATTGGACGCCGCGGAGCCAGGATATTATTCAAACCTCTAAAGCACAGCTGTTCCTGTACAACGGAGCAGGCATGGAGGGCTGGGTGCCGGGATTTCTCAAAGGCTTGGATCAAGACAGCCAGGTTAAGCCGGTTGAGGTTAGCCAAGGCATCGATCTAATCTATACGAACGAGGATGACGGGCATCAGCACGGCCACGACCACGGCGGCGAGGCCGCAGCGGAAGAGGGACATGATCACGACCATAGCGGCGAGGCTGCAGCGGAAGAGGGATATGATCACGACCATAGCGGCGAGGCCGCAGCGGAAGAGGGACATGATCACGACCATAGCGGCGAGGCCGCAGCGGAAGAGAAGCAGCAGGCTGTGGATGCCAAATATGTGGACCCCCATACTTGGGTAAGTCCGAAGTCTGCACAGATCATGGCCGAGAATATTTACAAGAGCCTGGCAGAAGCAGATCCGGATCATGCTGACGGTTATAAGGAACGATATGAAGTCTTGAAGGAGCAGCTTGCTGCACTGGATCAGAAGTTTGAGCAGGAGCTTGCCGCCTTTGAGAACCGTCAGATTGTGGTATCTCATCAAGCGTTCGGGTATTTGACGCGGGACTACTCCCTGGAGCAGCATGCAATTATGGGACTGTCTCCGGATGCCGAGCCGCGGGCGCAGGATATTGTCAAGCTGGCCAATACGGTGCGGGAGAACAATATTCGCTACATTTTCTTTGAAGAGCTGGTATCGGATCAGCTGGCCAAAACGCTGGCTGCGGAGACCGGGGTTGAGACGCTGGTGCTGAATCCGGTGGAGGGCTTAACCAAGGAGCAGGAAGCCAGTGGAGAGAATTACTTTTCATTGATGGAAAACAATTTGCAAAATTTGAAGAAGGCATTACAATAAGAAGAGATGGCCGGGGATATGTTCATATCACCCGGCTTCATATTTTACAGAAAGGCGGCCAAGGTATGCTTCCGGACGCGCTGGATTGTCATCAGCCGATTATACAGCTTAAAGATATTTCATTCTCTTACCGTCAGCAGCAGGTGCTGGAGGGGCTTAATTTTACCGTTAAGGAACGGGATTTCGTCGGCATTGTCGGCTCGAATGGAGCCGGGAAGACGACGCTGCTTCGCCTGATTGTAGGTTTACTGCCCTCAGCGCATGGAAGTATTGAATTATTTGGAGAGCCAATCCGCCGCTTCCGTGATTGGGAACGGATCGGCTATGTACCGCAGAAGAACAGCTTTAACCCGTTGTTTCCGGCAACGGTTCGGGAAGTGGTCCTCTCGGGCCTCTACAACCGCAAGAATATGTTCCGCCGGATTACCCGGAAGCAGCATCAGCAGTGCAGTGATGCCATGGAAGTGATGCGTATTGAGGACATTGCCGGCAAACGCATTGGCGAGCTTTCCGGGGGACAGCAGCAGCGTGTGTTTCTGGCGCGGGCCTTGATCAATCGGCCGGATCTGCTCGTTCTCGATGAGCCAACGATCGGGATTGACGCCGAGACTCAGGCCAGTTTTTTTGAGCTGATTACCCATATGCATGAGCATCACGATATGACTTTTCTCATGGTGACGCATGATCTGGATATGGTTCGCGGTGAGCTGGGAGAAAAGCCGGTGTCTCAGAACGGCAAAATTCAGTTTTATGTTCGCCACTCCCATGATGCCCAGGACTGTGTGGAGCAGGATCTGACGCATTCGCTCGTTTAGGAAGGAGAATTACGTCTTGCTGGATATTTTATCAAGTGATTTCTTTCAGCGCGCCATGCTTGGCGGGCTGCTCATCGGCGTTACCGCGCCGTTAATCGGTATTTTCCTTGTGCTGAGGCGATTGTCCATGATTGGCGATACGCTTTCGCATGTAACGATTGCGGGCGTCGCACTTGGATTTCTGATTGAGGTCTATCCTCTGGCGGCAGGGCTTGTGTTCGCCGTAGCTGCATCCTTCGCAATAGAGAAGCTCCGCAAAGCGTACAAGAGCTATGCAGAGCTGTCTATTGCGATTATTATGTCCGGGGGGGTCGCGCTTGCCTCGCTGTTCTTCACTTTGGGCATGGGCTACAATACGGATGTTATGAGCTATCTGTTCGGCAGTATTTATACACTGGATGTCAACGATCTGTATCTGGTGGGGGGCGTAACGGTCGTCGTGATTACGGTGATATCGCTCTTTTTCAAGGAATTGTTCCTGCTCAGCTTTGAAGAGGATGCAGCCAGCGTCAGCGGCCTGCCGGTAAAATGGATCAATATGATCATTACAGTGTTGACGGCGCTCGTGGTGAGCACGGCCATCAAGATTGTGGGGGCGCTGCTCGTATCTGCACTGCTGACAATCCCGGTTGCGGCCAGCCTGCTGCTGGCCAGAAGCTTCCGCTCTGCCATTGTACTGTCAGTCATTCTGTCGGAGATTGCGGTGGTCGGAGGTCTTATGCTGGCCGGCGTGTTCAATCTGGCGCCCGGAGCTACGATTGTGCTGCTGCTGATTTCGTTCCTGACGCTGGCGCTGGTTGGCAAAAAAGGCTTTTCATCTTAAGGGGGAGTACTTATGGCTGATATGAATATAGGAATTGCATTTGCAGCCGGCTTCGCATCGTTTATTTCGCCCTGCTGTCTCCCGCTGTATCCTTCTTATCTTTCGATCATTACCGGCATGTCGGTCAATGAATTAAAAACGGAGCAGAACCGCAAGGACGTTCGCATGCGCACCATGAGTCACACGCTGGCGTTTATCCTCGGGTTCTCCTCCGTATATTATACGCTCGGCTGGGGAGCGGGACTGTTTGGAGAATTCTTTATCGAGTATCAGGACTTGATCCGGCAGCTCTCGGCGCTGCTTATTATCTTGATGGGTCTGATGCTGGTTGGCTTGTTTCAGCCCCGGTTTCTCATGAAGGACCGCAAGTTCGATTTCAAATCCAAGCCGGCGGGATACATAGGCACCTTTTTGTTCGGAATCGGGTTTGCTGCAGGGTGGTCCCCTTGCGTAGGCCCGATCCTGATGGCTATTATTGCCCTCGCGGCCACCGATCCCGGCACTTGGTTCCCGCTGATCACGTCATACTCTCTCGGATTTGCAGTTCCCTTCTTTATCCTGGCATTCTTCATCGGATCCACGCGCTGGATTCTCAAATATTCCAGTGTGCTGATGAAGGTCGGCGGTGCGCTAATGATTCTTATGGGGATCTTGCTGTTTAGCAATCAAATGTTTAGAATTACGATCTGGCTTCAAAGCATAACGCCGGAATGGCTTCGTTTCTAAATTACGTAAAGTAATCAATCCTTGCCTCTGGAAAATGGTCAAAGATCCGCTCTGTGATAAATTGTCGCAGGGCGGTTTGCTGTTCATCAGGGTATACATATTTGTATTGGCCCCAGCGTCCCCATTTTTGCTTTCTTTTTTCAATATCCATCTCCAGCTTGGTTTTGGGGTAACGCTGCTGAATCACGTTTTTGGCCGTCTTGGTAAAACGGTGCTGAATCATCTCAAAGCTCAGGTCCTTGGTTGCTTCGGGCGGCAGTGAATCCGAGAGGCGCTTTAGCAGCTCTGCATAGCCTTCCTCCCAGCCGTCATACCAAATGATGGGAGCGATGATGAAGCCTAACGGATAGCCGGCATGGGCGATTTTGGATGCAGCCTCAATTCGTTCCTCAAAGCGCGAGGTGGCAGGCTCAAACTGGCGAATCACATAATCCGCATTGACACTGAACCGGATTCGGGTATGACCGTTGTGATTCAGATTAAGCAAAGGACCGACATGGTGAAACTTTGTTACAAACCGAAGTCGCCCATGCTCCTGTCCGGCCATAAATGTGATCAGTTCCTGCAGCGTACCGGTAATATGCTCAATCCCGACGGGATCAGAGGTACAGGCGGCTTCAAAGGTTGTGATTTCCGGTGCTTTTTCGTCAATATAGCCTTTCGCAGCGCCTATAATATCCTCTGTGTTAACATAAACTCGGATGTAGGGCTTGGAGCCCAGCGTCGTCTGTAAATAACAATAATGGCAATGGCCCATACAGCCGGTGGAAATGGGAATCGCATAATCTGCCGACGGCTTGGACTGGTCAAACTTCAGCGTTTTTCGCAGGCCGACGACGAGGGTTCTTTTGGCCATCCGGTACTTTTCCTGCTCCGTCTCCCCGGGAAGATTGGTTATCCGGTTGTGAGAGGTTGTCATGCGGTATTCAATGTTGCGTGCTTTGACGAACTCCATAATTTTCTGACCCTTGGGATATTCCAGCGCATCCGGTTCAAAATAAACAAGGTCGGGGATGAACGGCTTGGTCGGCTTGGGAATGCGTTTGACGGGTGGAGCTGTCAATGTCGTCTCGGCCACGGCTGCACCTTCTTTCTGTAAGCTAAGCATAGTATGGACCTTGACTCTCGTCTTGACACCTGACAATTACAAACAGGCGATCCCGGCAGGACTTGCCAAGTGCTATTGAGAACATGTATCATTAACGGTGCAGGTACACCGTTGCCGGACGTTTTGGAAGATATGAGAAAAGAGGGAAATGAAGATGCCTACACCCAGCATGGAGGATTATTTGGAGCGCATCTACAAGCTGATTGAAGAGAAGGGTTATGCGCGCGTTTCGGATATTGCCGAAGGCTTGGAGGTTCACCCCTCATCCGTCACGAAGATGATTCAGAAGCTTGATAAGGATGAATATTTGATCTATGAGAAGTATCGCGGCCTCGTCTTGACCAGCAAGGGCAAGAAGATGGGGAAGCGCTTGATGGCCCGCCATCAGCTGCTGGAGCAGTTCCTGGGCATCATTGGCGTACAGGAAGAGAATATTTACGCGGATGTAGAAGGAATTGAGCATCATCTGAGCTGGGACTCCATAACTTGTATAGAGACCCTGGTAGAATATTTTAATCGGGATGAACAACGTCTCAAGGAGCTACGGAATATTCATCAGGAATTGGTTAGCGAATCGTAGAAAGGGCATCTGTCCGCAGTTGACAGATGCTTTTTTCATGAAAGGTTGCCTGCGAAACCTAGAAACTGGAGGTTCTAAAGAATGAAGTTACGAAGATGGCTGCTGGTGCTGCTGTTGACCCTGTTGTGTCTCCCGTCGGTGGTTCCCGCTGCGAAGGCGCAAAGCCCCGACATCCAGATTCTGCTTGACGGTCAGAGGCTGTACAGCGATGTACCGCCGTACATCCTTTCTAAAGTAAATGTGACGATGGTGCCGACTCGCGTCATCAGCGAAGGGCTGGGCGCATCCATTGCATGGAACCAAAGCACGAAAACGGCTGTGATTTCGCAGCAGAACATAAGCATCAGCCTGAAATCGGGATCTCCAACGGCCATTGTTAATGGAGTGCCGGAGGCACTGAGTGCATCGGTTCAAATCCAGAACGGCCGAGTGATGGTGCCGCTAAGGTTCATCAGCGAGAAGCTGGGGCTGACTGTGAAGTGGAATCAGCAGCAGAAGATCATTGATATGACCAGCGGCTGGATCATTCCCGAGGAGCCGGGAATCCCGCCGGTAGTACCGCAGCCGGTAGAGAAGGAGCTTCGGGGAGCCTGGGTGTCCAGTATTTATAATCTGGACTGGCCTGCCACGAAGACGACCGCAGCGCAGCAGCAGCAGGACTTCATCCAAATGCTGGACAAGCTGCAGGCGGCTGGATTCAATGCGGTGTTTGTGCAGCTTCGGCCTGCAGGTGACGCACTGTACTCCTCGGCACTGGTTCCTTGGTCGAAGGCACTGACCGGAACTCAGGGCAAGGATCCCGGCTACGATCCTGCTGCATTTATGATTCAGGAGACGCAGAAGCGGGGAATGGAATTTCACGCCTGGTTCAACCCGTTTCGAGCGCATACCGAGCTATCCACAAGCGGCCTCGCTGCCAATCATATTGCTGTCGCTCATCCGGACTGGATTCTGAAGGTGAACAGCCAGCTGATGATCGATCCCGGCAACCCTGCAGCGAGACAGCATATTATAGATACGATTATCGAAGTGGTGGACGGTTATGATGTAGATGGAATTCATCTGGATGATTATTTTTATCCGTCTAATACGTCGATCCCTGACTCCAGCTCCTATGCGCTGTACAATACAGGCTCATATCGTACCGTTGCAGATTGGCGGCGCGGCAATGTGAATACCTTTATTGAAGAGCTGGGAGAAAGCATCAAGCGGGTGAAGCCACAGGTGTACTACGGGGTCAGTCCTTTCGGCGTGTGGCGCAATGATACCGCAGACCGAACAGGATCTCCGACCAAAGCAGGGGTTACAGCCTATGACAGCATGTATGCCGACACACGGACCTGGATTCAGAATGGCTGGATCGATTATATCGCCCCGCAAATCTACTGGAGCATGAATTATACCGCTGCGGATTACGATAAGCTGGTGGACTGGTGGGTGAAGGAGGTTTCCGGAACCGGAGTCGATCTCCTGATCGGACATGCGGCATACAAGGTCGGCGATCCGGCCCAGGATAAGAATTGGCAGACAGCCACTGAAATTATTAACCAGCTTCGCTACAATGACAAATACAAGGATATCCAAGGGAGCCTGTTCTTCAGAGCCAAGCACTTGCTCGGCAATCCGCTCGGGCTGCTGGATCAATTGAAATTATATTATCAATCCTAAATCAGTACGTTGTAAGACATGAATACTCCCCCGTTCTCATACATAGTCAATAGACCATGTGAGGCGGGGGTTTTATTATGGATATTAATGCCGTATTTGAGGGTGGCGGCGTCAAAGGCATATCACTGGCTGGAGCCGTAAAGGCGGCGGAGCTGCAAGGGATCAACTTTAAACGGGTAGCTGGGACCTCATCAGGCTCCATTGTAGCGTCCGTGCTGGCAGCAGGCTATACCGCTGATGAGATGAAACACATCATTAAGAACATGCCTTTTGAACGGCTCCTGGTGCGGGCGCCGTTCTTTGATACGGCCTTCGTTGGACCTGCTCTTCGGGTCTTGCTGAAAAAAGGGTTATACTCCGGAGAAGCACTGGAGCAATGGGTACGCAGTCTGCTGCTTGCCAAGGGCATCGTCACCTTTTCAGATATTCCTGCAGGCAAGCTCTACATTGTGGCTTCGGATATTACGAACGGAAAGCTGCTCGTCCTTCCGGATGACTTGCGAAACTACGGGATCAATCCGGCCACGTTTCCTGTAGCGAAGGCCGTACGGATGAGCTGCAGCATTCCTTACTTCTTTGATCCGGTCATTCTGAGGCTTATTGGGGAGCCGGCTAGAGGAAAGGCCTTTAATGAGCAATTTGTGTACATTGTCGATGGCGGGCTGCTTAGCAATTTTCCGTTATGGCTCTTTGACCGCAAACGAAAAGGAACAGGACTTTCAAAGCCTCCCCCTGTCGTGGGCTTTCAAATGGTCGGCAAGCATGCAGAAGAGCCGCATAAAATCACAGGACCATTCAGTATGCTGAGTGCCATGTTTGAAACGATGCTGTCTGCGCATGATGAACGGTATATTGAGAAGGAGAACCGAAACCGCACGATTAAGATCCCGACCCTCGGTATTGGCACAACCCATTTTGATTTGTCGGAAGCTGAAAGCGAGGCATTATATCAATCAGGATTGATGGCAGGGACGCAGTTTTTTAAGGAATGGATCCCGCAATAAGGATTTTGAATTAAAAAGGGCTGCTTCGCAAAGGTGATTTCCTTTGCGAAGCAGCCCTTTTGGCGTGTATGTGAGATTAATGATACTTTGGCATGTCCTCGTCCTCACTTTTTCCCTTGCTGCCTTCAATAACTTGGAACGGATACCGCTTCTTTCGGGATGATTGAGAGGGCTCTGCCTTCATGCCGGCTGTCCTTGCTGCCTTGATCTTGGCCTGAGTCTTGCGTGAAGGCTTGACCTTGGGGCGGCGCCGGGTACCAGGCGGAAACTTGTAAAGCAGAAATACGACAGCGACAATGATCAGTGGAATATAATAATGCTGCAGATTTAGAAGCAGACCTACCGCCGCCAGTGAAATAAAGATGCCCAGAATGATCTTCTGCGTTCTCAGCCTGTACATGGATTCATCATCCTTTCGCAGGGTCAAGTACACTTCCCGCTGCCGGCTTCGCCGTTGCGGCCCGTTCGAATTGGGCATCCAGCTCCCGCATCCGGTTAAATGAAGCGATGGAAACCTCGACCTGATCGTCGGTCGGTTCTTTCGTCGTCAGCAATTGAAGCCACAAGCCGGGATATCCCAAGTACCGAAGCACCGGAACCTCTCGGAGCGAGTTGGTAAGCTTCAAAAATTCGAAGGAAATGCCCAGGACGACGGGCAGCAGCACAATGCGCTGAATGACTCTTTCGGTCAGGTTATCCCATGGCACGATGGAATATACGACGACGCCAAGCACAATTGTCAGCATCATGAAGCTGCTGCCACAGCGATAATGGAGACGGGTGTACTTCTGGACATTCTTCACCGTCAGCTCTTCACCGGCTTCAAAGGCGCTGATGACCTTGTGCTCTGCTCCATGATATTGAAACAGCCGCTTAATGACCGGGGTTTGCGAGATCGCCCAGAGATAAATGAGAAGAAGTAGGAGCTTGATGCCGCCTTCGATCAGATTGCGGATAATGTAGTTGTCAATAATATCACCGAACAGAAAATCCTCTACAAACACAGGGACGAGCGTGAACAAGAGCTTGCCGAATACAAAGGATAGTACGCTGACCGCCGCTACTCCAATAATCATGCTGAGGCTCCAGCCAGAATCCTCTTTCTCCTTCTGCTTCTCCCGTTCTTCGGGATCCAGAGAGTCATCGGCGTAGGCATCTGCAGAGAAATTAAGATGCTTGGAGCCTTTGATGCTTGAATCTATGAGGCTAATAATTCCGCGTAGCAGTGGAATTTTACGCAGCCTGAGGATCAGGGATTTATCTTCCCTTGGCACTTCGAGAAACTTAATTTCGTTGTTTTTTCTCCGTACAGCAGTTACATTGACGTGCCTGCCGCCGAACATAACACCTTCGATCACGGCTTGGCCACCATAGCTGACCGGAGCGGGCTTTTGGGACAAACAATTCACCTTCCTGTCTCAAAATACTTGAAATGCTTAAATACATATCCTTATTGTATCGAATGTTGGAGTTAAATTCTAGTTTGATTAAGGCAGCACGTTCAGGAGCATACTAGGATTCAAACTTTTGCCGCTTTTGTAAGGGCGTATAACGATCAAGGAGAGTGTTTTATTCCATGCATCCATTACAGAGCAGATCTGCTTCTATTCACACGAACCGCTTTACCTTTGCGCTTGAGCTAGGCTTTTACGCGGGACTCATTTGGGGAGGCATCCGCTGGTTCTTCTATGCCTTTAACTTTACATCCGTCCTTCCGGGCTTCCTGCTGGAGCCCTTCTTTAAGCACAGCTTTCTCGTATCCACGGCGGGTCAGCTGGCTGGGTGGCTCTCCTTTATCGTATTGTCAGTTGCAGCTTCCCTGCTGTATGTGCTCTTGTTTCTAAAGGCAAAGGGACCCTGGCCAGGCATTGCTTATGGGATTGTCTGGTGGGTCCTTCTGTTCATAGTTCTGAATCCGTTGCTGCAATGGAGTGCGCCGGTCAAGCTCTTGACCTGGGATACGAATATTTCAGAGATGTGCCTGTTTCTGCTGTGGGGGCTGTTTATCGGCTATACGACAGCGGTCGAGTACACGGATGAAAAGCTGCGAGACGGCAAAGGGGTACTGAGCCGGAGCTAAAAAAACTTCTCAAGTTGACTTCCCCTATGGTAAAATAGCTTTTGGTTATTTGACGAAAAGGTGGGAAGCCTTATGAAGTCCATCTGGGTCATGAACGGACCCAATTTGAACCTGCTCGGCATACGGGAGCCCGGCGTCTACGGCAGCACGTCACTGCAGAGCATTGAAGAAGCTTTAGTGGAGGAAGGAGAACGTAACTCGGTTTCCGTAACGTTCTTTCAATCCAATCATGAGGGCGCGCTGATTGACCGTATTCATGAAGCAATGGGACAGGCTGACGGCATCCTGCTGAATCCGGGAGCCTTTACCCATTACAGCTATGCCATCCGGGATGCGATCAGCTCGGTCAGCATTCCAACGGTTGAGGTTCATCTATCGAACGTCCACGCCCGGGAAGCCTTCCGCCATACGTCGGTCATCGCTCCGGTATGTGCCGGACAGATCTGCGGCTTTGGTGCAGGCAGCTACAAGCTTGGGTTTCACGCCCTGCTGGATATTCTGAATGGGGGCAGCAGCACGCGCTAACACGATGAACAGGATTCGGAAGGGATTGAAGCAATATGGCTAACCACAGAGCAGCTCGGCTCCGGGAGATCATGGACAGCAAGGGCTTGCAGGCCTTGTTAGTGTCCAGTGCGGTGAACCGCCGGTACTTGACCGGCTTTACCGGATCTGCCGGATACGTGCTCATCACGAAAGAGCACTCCTATCTGCTGACCGATTTTCGTTACATGACCCAGGCGCCTCAGCAGGCACCAGGGTATGAAGTCATTGAACACGGTGCCAAGGTGATGGAAACGGTCAAGGAGCTTCTGGCTCAAGAAAGCGTGACCTCGCTCGGCTTCGAGCAGGATCACGTTACATACTCCGTGTACATGACCTATGCGGAGCAGCTGAAGTCGGTTACGCTCACTCCGGTGAGCGGAATGGTTGAACAGCTTCGGATTATCAAGGACAGTGACGAGCTGAAGGTGATGCAGCAGGCTGCTGATTTGGCGGATGAGACGTTCCAGTACGTGCTGGGCATCGTTCAGAGCGGGAAGTCGGAGTCGGAAATTGATCTCTCGATGGAGATGTTTATGCGGGAGAGAGGGGCGACGTCGTCTTCCTTTGACACGATTGTGGCTTCAGGAGTCCGGTCTGCGCTGCCTCACGGCGTTGCGAGTGACAAGATCATTGGCTCCAATGAATTGATCACCTTTGATTTCGGGGCGCTGCTGAACGGCTACTGCTCGGACTTAACACGTACAATTGCCGTAGGCAAACCGGATCCGAAGCTGAAGGAAATTTATGATATTGTGCTACAAGCCCAGCTGCATACGCTCGAACACATCAAAGCGGGAATGACAGGGCGTGAAGCCGATGCGCTTGCCCGCGATATCATTACGCGATACGGTTACGGGGAGTACTTTGGACACAGTACGGGACATGGTCTCGGAATGGAGGTTCACGAGATGCCCCGCCTTTCCAAGCTGAGTGATGATGTGCTGATGCCAGGCATGGTCGTGACTGTAGAGCCAGGGATTTATATTCCGGGCCTCGGCGGTGTTCGGATCGAGGATGATATTGTGATCCAGGAATCGGGTATTCATATTTTAACATCTTCGCCCAAAGATTTTACCGTGCTTTAAGCACAGTCCATCCGGGCAGCAGAATCAAGAAGAACCAGGTCGCTAACGACCTATTTAACCAGGAGGGATTTTTGTGATTTCAGTTAACGATTTCAAAACAGGCCTGACCGTTGAGGTTGACGGCGATATTTTCACCGTTATTGAGTTTCAGCACGTGAAACCGGGCAAGGGGGCAGCGTTCGTTCGCTCCAAGCTGAAGAACCTGCGCAATGGCAATACGGTCGAGAAAACATTCCGTGCAGGAGAGACGATCGGCCGTGCCATGATCGAGAACCGCGGCGTGCAGTACCTGTATGCGAGCGGCCAAGAGCATGTGTTCATGGACAACGAAACGTACGATCAGTTCAGCCTGACCAGCGAGCAGCTGGAATGGGAATTAAACTTCCTGAAAGAGAACATGAACGTGAACATCGTCAGCTACCAGGGCGAAATTCTCGGGATTAACCTGCCGAACAGTGTGGACCTGAAGGTTGTTGAGACGGAGCCGGGCATCAAGGGGAACACGGCTACTGGAGCAACCAAGAATGCGAAGCTGGAAACCGGCCTGAACGTACAGGTTCCTCTCTTCATTAACGAAGATGATGTCCTGCTCGTAGACACTCGTGAAGGCAAATATATTTCCCGCGCTTAATCGTTGTGAGCACCGCCGCCCTTGTCTGCAGGTTATGCAGGAGGGCGGCTTTTTTGTAGCTGCAAGAAGATGGGCTGATTTCCCAGCCTGCCGAACTTTTGGTGACAGCTATGAAATTGCTTGACGGAACCAAGCACTTTCGTATTATACTGTTTTAAAGTGAGAAACCATGGATACATACTGATAAAGTAGGGAGTGAAGGCAGGTTGTCACTGTATGTTATGAAATTCGGGGGCAGCTCCGTCGGGGACACGGAGCGTATGCAGCGCGTCGCCCGAAGAATTGTTGAGAAGCAGGATGAAGGGCATCAAGTGGTTGTCGTCGTTTCTGCAATGGGCGATACGACAGACGATTTGATTGACCAATCCAAGTTATTAAATGAACATCCGCCTGCACGGGAAATGGATATGCTGATGACGACAGGAGAGCAGATCTCGATGTCTCTTCTTGCCATGAGCATTCATAGACTCGGGCGTGAAGCGGTCTCATATACGGGCTGGCAGGCTGGCTTCCGCACGGAAGCTGTACACGGCAAGGCCCGCATTACAGATATTACCCCTATTCGCGTTCAGAAGGCACTGGAGCAGGGCAAGATCGTTATTGTCGCCGGCTTCCAGGGCATGACTGAGGAAGGCGAAATTACGACACTCGGCCGGGGCGGCTCCGATACGACCGCCGTTGCACTGGCTGCTGCTGTCCATGCTGACGTTTGTGAAATTTATACAGATGTTGACGGCATCTACTCCACCGATCCGCGTGTCGTGAAATGCGCGCGCAAGCTGCAGGAAATCTCATACGATGAAATGCTGGAGCTTGCAAATCTGGGAGCGGCAGTGCTTCATCCGCGGGCTGTTGAATATGCGAAGCATAATGATGTCAAGCTTGTTGTAAGATCCAGCTTTAATTATAACGAAGGTACGGTTGTGAAGGAGGAAGCCAGCATGGAGCAAGGCGCAGTAGTCAGCGGAATCGCTTTTGATAAGAATGTGGCCAGAATCAGTATTTTGGGAGTGTCTGATTATCCCGGCGTGCTTGCCAAGGTGTTCGGTGCCCTGGCACAGGAAGGCATTGACGTCGATATTATCGTACAGAGCGGTGTGCAGAACGGAGAAGCTGACTTCTCCTTTACCATTTCCCGCGATGAGTCGGAGCGCGCACTTGCGGTCATTGAAGGCATCCGCAGCGAGCTTCCGTTCCGCGAAGTGACCTCTGAGGTGAATCTCGTGAAGGTGTCGATCGTCGGCGCCGGCATGGTCAGCCATCCGGGTGTTGCTGCTCAAATGTTCGATGTGATCTCCAAGCAGGAGGTCAGCATCAAGATGGTCAGCACCTCGGAGATTAAAGTATCCTGCGTCATTGAGAGCAGTAATCTGGAAGGTGTCGTTCGGGCATTGCATACTGCTTACGGTCTGGATACCACAGAGCAGGCTTCTGTAGGCGGGCCACAGGTTCGCCGGTAATTGATTCAAAGAAAGTGCAGCTAATTCGATCCATATGAAGCACGGATGTGCGCGGAATATATTCCCCGCACATCCGTGCTTTTTTTGTGCTGTCTTCATGTTGTATTCTACCAGCTTCGTATAGCCTCCTCCAAAAAAGTAGAGATAAATGAAAGCTATGATGCATATGGTAAGTTATCAAATTATGGAGGAGGTTGAACATGCTGGACAAGTTTGTGGTGAGTATGGCTTCCCTCCGGCTGTTTTCCGGCAGTGTTGAAATTCTGGCAGCGATCTGGATGCTTCGCCTGAATCAGGTAGATAAAGCGCTGGCTGTGAATTCTGCGCTGGCCTTTGTCGGTCCCCTGGTGCTGATCCTGACGACGACGATCGGACTGTTTGGCATGGCGGACAAGCTGTCCTGGGGCAAAATCGGCTGGATCATGTGCGGAGCAGCATTTCTGTTATATGGGATTTTAAAAAAATGATAGATTCGGTGCATAATTGGGGCGTACAGGCATACACATGAAATAGGACATGACTTAGCAACGAATTACACTGGAGGAAATGCTTATGAATACAAGCTGGCTGGATCTGTTTCCGGATCATATTCAGGCTCTGCTGCGTTGCATGCCTCAAGACGTCATGAAGCCGCTGGAAGAAATCCGGCTGCGGGAAGGCCGCCCGCTGGAGCTGAACTATGAAGGAGTGTTTCAGTTTCTAACACCCGCTGGAACCTTTACACGCAAGCCAGAGGAGGCGTACAAGCCAACCCGGGAGGATATGCTGAGGCTGCTGGATATGATGAGCAATCATTCTTTATACACGCTGGAGGAGGAGCTTCGCAAGGGCTTCATCACCATACCTGGCGGACACCGTGTCGGCCTGGCTGGACGAACTGTGCTTAGTGATGGGAAGGTGAGGCATATCCGGGATATTAGCAGCTTCAATCTTCGGCTCGCCAAAGAAATCAGAGGCGCTGCCGAGCCGCTGCTGCCCTATTTGCTGGATCGGGATCGAAACCGGATCAGGCATACGCTAATGGTATCGTCTCCGCAGAAGGGTAAGACAACGATCCTGCGCGATCTGGCCCGGCTAATCAGCAGCGGCTATTCACCTTCAGCTTTCACAGCCTGTCAGGGAAAAAAAGTTGGCGTAGTGGATGAACGCTCTGAAATAGCCGGATGTATTCAGGGGGTGCCCTCCTTCGATCTGGGCCCCAGAACTGACGTGCTGGACGGGTGCCCGAAGGCGGAAGGCATGATGATGATGATTCGCTCCATGTCGCCGGAGGTGCTGATGGTGGACGAGATCGGAAGGCCGGAGGATGCAGAGGCGGTCTCGGAAGCACTCCATGCCGGAATCAGCGTGGTCGCTACGGCCCACGGCTCCTCCCTGGAGGATGCAGCGGGCAGACAGGCGCTTGCTTCTCTCATGAAGGCCCGGGTGTTTGAGCGTTATGCCGTGCTGGACAGGTCACAAGGGGGTTTCTTTTTTCGCCTGTATGATGCCAGCGTCAACGAGATCAAGTCATCGTGGCCGCACGGGGTGGTGACCTGAGTGCTTAAATGGTTTGGCGCTGCTCTGGTTATCCTCTCCGGCGGGCTGGCCGGCTTGTATCAAGCCAGGCAATTCGCCGCCCGCCCCCGGCAGATCCGCGAGCTGATTCTGGCACTCCAGAGGCTGGAGACAGAAATCAGCTATGGCTTTACCCCGCTGCCCCGGGCTCTGGAGCGAATCGGAGCCTCGATGAAGATGCCGCTCTCCGGTTTATTTCTGGAGGCGGCTCGGGGAATGGGACCGCAGGCGGGTCTGTCCGTTCAGGAAAGCATGGAGTCCTCGCTCCGCCTGTACTGGAGGCAGACCAGCATGAAGCCGGCTGAACGGGAAGTGATCCGGCAGCTGAGCATTGTGCTTGGCACTAGCGACCGGCAGGACCAGATGAAGCATATTGCACTTGCCGCCAGCCAGCTGAAGCATGAAGAGGCGGCGGCCCGAGAGGATCAGGCCAGATATGAAAAAATGAGCAAAAGCCTGGGCTTTCTCATCAGTGCATTGATCGTCATTTTGATCTTTTAGCGAGGTGCCAGGAAATGAACATAGAAGTGAACGCCATTTTCCAAATTGCCGGGATTGGCATTATTATTGCCATGATTCATACCGTCCTGAAGCAGATGGGAAAAGAGGATATGGCACACTGGGTAACATTGATTGGATTCGTCGTTGTTTTGTTTATGGTGGTTCGGCTGCTGGATGATCTGCTTCAGGAAATCCGAACGATATTTTTGTTTCAGTAAGGCTTAGACCGCCATGGATATGATACAAATTGTCGGTATCGGACTGATCTCCACCATACTGATCCTGATCATCAAAGAACAGAAGCCGCTATTTGCTTTTCTGCTTACAGTAACCACAAGCGTTGTTATCTTTTTGTTTCTGGCGGGCAAGATCGGGACGGTCATCACCATGCTGGAGGATCTCGCAGAGAGATCCGGCGTGCAGATCATCTACCTGAAGACAGTCCTGAAAATTATCGGCATTGCCTACATTGCTGAAATGGGAGCTCAGGTCGTCCGGGATGCCGGTCAGGAATCCATCGCCTCCAAGATTGAAATGGCCGGAAAGGTGCTGATTCTGGTTCTGGCCGTGCCGATCATCGGCATCATTATTGAAACGGTACTGAAGCTGCTGCCGGCTTGAGAAAGAGGGGATGAACTTGAAGTCATATCCGGCGAGGCCAGGTCTTCCGGCACGGCTCGTGATCCTGCTGATTCCTCTGCTTCTCCTGTCTTTTCTGCCGGGTGTTTCTTTCGCTGAAGCGTCTTCGACATCACCAGCCGACCAGTGGGTGCAGGAGCAGGCGGAGGAGCTGCCGGTAGAGCCGGTGGAGCAATATTGGGACCAGCTTATGCAGGAGTACGGCGGTTTTTTTCCGGATGGACAGTCCCCTTCCCTGATGGACCTGCTGCTGCCCGGAGGCGAAGGGCTGGAGCTGTCGACAATGCTGTCAACCCTCATGGGATATATCTGGCACGAGGTGCTGTACAATGGCAGGCTGCTCGCCGCGATTATGATGATCAGCATTCTGAGTATGATTTTGGAAAATCTGCACACGGCCTTTGAAAAAAGCACAGTGAGCCGGGTAGCCTATACCATCTGCTATATGGTCGTTCTCGTCATCGCCGTGAACAGCTTCCGGGTGGCCATCGGATATGCCAAGGATGCGATTGATCAGATGATCGATTTCATGCTGGCCATGCTGCCGCTGCTATTTGCGCTCCTGGCCTCTATGGGCAATGTCGTGACCGTATCGATCTCGCATCCCCTGATCATCTTTATGGTTCATACCGTGGGCACCTTGATCAGTACAGTCGTGTTTCCGCTGTTGTTCTTCGCTGCCATGCTGTATCTGGTGAGCTCTCTATCAGAAAAGTACAAGCTGACACAGCTCGGCAATCTCCTTCGCGGGATTGGGATGGGAATTCTGGGCGTCCTGCTCACCGTCTTTCTCGGTGTCATTTCTGTACAAGGGGTGACCGGATCGATTTCGGACGGTGTCGCTATTCGAACCGCCAAATACGTGACAGGCAACTTCGTTCCCGTCGTAGGCAAAATGTTTGCTGATGCGACAGATACCGTTATTTCAGCTTCCCTGCTCGTGAAGAACTCCATTGGTCTCGCCGGTGTCATCATCATTTTGTTTCTATGTGCGTTTCCCGGCATCAAGATCCTGGCGCTGGCACTCATTTATAACCTGGCCTCGGCCATCATGCAGCCACTGGGTGATACGCCGATCGTGAAATGCCTGCAGGCTATTGGCAAAACCATGCTATATGTGTTTGCAGCGCTGGCCGCAGTCAGTCTGATGTTCTTTCTGGCCATTACGATTCTCTTATCAGCTGCCAATATTACGGTCATGATGCGATAGCGGTGTGAAATGGAAGGGAGGGATGTCATGGATTGGCTGAGTGAATGGCTGAGAAACGTCATCCTGATTGTGATCTTTGCAGCGCTGGTAGAGCTGCTGCTGCCTGGAAATTCCATGCAGCGCTATGCGCGTCTTGTGCTGAGCCTTATGGTTCTGCTGGCGCTGCTGCAGCCGATCCTCCAGCTCTTTCATGAGGCACCCGAGGTAAGGCTGGCAGAGCAGCTGGAGTCGATTGAGCAGGGCTCGAAGCAGGCGCAGACAGGTCTCGCACAGATCCTGGCACAGGCAGAGGACATCAAAGAGACGCGAGAGCGGCAAAGCCTCCAATGGGCCGCCGAGCAGGCAGCCCTGGAGATGAAGAAGGAGATTGCAGCGGAGACAGGAGAAGAGCCGGAGGCGGTCGAGGTGTCGCTGCTGCTGCAAGAAGGCGGTAGGGGATCTGAGCCTGAGCCTGTAATTTCATCGGTAGTCGTCAGGCTGAGGCCGCCCGGGGAGAACATGAACAACGTACAGACTCCTTACGGGAGCGGTCGTAAAGATATAGAGCCGGTTAGCATTGACCCGGTTGTTATTGAAGTGGAGCAGCGCCCAGATGACTCCGAGCAAGAGGTCTCTGCCCAGCCCTATGGCGCTGAACAGGAAGCGTGGCTGAAGGCGCAGGAAGCTGCGGTGAAGAAGCTGCTTCGCGCTTCATGGAGCATTCAAGAGAAGAACATCACGGTTACGGCAGAAAATAAGCTGAAGGAGGGGGCCCGTATTGGGAAAGTGGAGCAAGAAGCTGGAGCAGTGGCTGGGCGGTGAGAACGGCGGGGCGAAAAAAATGCAAACCCTGCGCTGGCTTATTATTCTCGGGCTACTGGGAGTGGCCATGATGCTGTTCAATTCCTTTGTGAACGTCAAGAAGCTGGATCACGAAAATATCGGGCGGGAGCCGCCAGATAACCCCGCGTCTACGCTGGCGGCACCTGCACCGGACCCAGGCGGCAGTCCATTTGGGAATATTGAGCAGGAGTTTGAAACAAGGACCCGGGTCATGCTGGAGCAGATCGTCGGTGTCGGCGCCGTGGATGTGATGATTACGGTGGAATCCACAGAAGAGATTATTGTACAGCGCAACGTTAAGGATTCCCAGGAGCTGACTGAGGAGAACGATGCCGGAGGCGGCAAGCGGCATGTAACGAGCTATACCCGGGACGGTGAGATTGTAACGTATGAGTCATCGGGTGAACAGACCCCTATTGTGACCAAGCGGATCAAGCCGCAGGTGCGCGGAGTGCTGATCGTGGCCAAGGGGGCTGAGAATGAGGTTGTCAAAAGCTTGATTGTTGATGCTGTTCAAAGAGGACTCAGTGTACCAAGCTATAAGATTTCAGTCGTGCCGCGCAAGCAGGAGTAAGCGAAACCAGAGTGATTCCAAGTGTTATTTTAAAGGAGGAAGTGTTCAAAATGAATAACAAAAGACAAACGATTTGGCTCGTATCCATGTTAAGCCTGATGGTTGTGCTCTCAGCCTATTATCTGTTCACGGAGGACGCTGGACCCGCGGCTCCGCCGGTGGCAGAGCGGACGCAGGATTTTGGTCTGCAGGCCCAGGGTGATGAAATTGTCGTCCATGAAGTGGTGGAGGAAGGCGTAGACGGCGATGCCGGCAAGTCTGAGGATGCGGCAGCCGGCAGTGACACAGATACCTCCAAGGCCAGTGGCGAGGCTGCCGATGAAACCGGAAATCCCGCTCAGCCGGAAGCAGGGTCAGAGGATACCGCTGTGAATGAGTCCGGCAAGGAAACGGCCAAATCCGAGGATGAAATTCTCGAAGAGGTGGCCCAGGTACAGGCAGGCTCGTCATCCGCCAAGCTGGAGTCGTATCAGCTGGACCGGGCGAACAAGAATATGCAGCTGCATGAGGAGCTGATGGCTAAGCTGGGGGATCAGAACACGACGCCGGAAGAAACCGCCAAAGTGACCAACGACCTTAACAGCCTGGAGGAAAAAGAATCCATTCTGTGGTCCATCGAGGAGAAGCTGCAGCAGCAATTTGAGAATGCTGTAGTGAAGGAGGAGAACGATCGTTACAACGTTGTCGTTCTGAGCGAAGGGCTGGATGCCAAAAATGCTGCAGGCATTGTCAGCATGGTCATGAAGGAGCTGAATGTTTCCCAGGATAAGATCAGTGTCCAATATGTAACGCCTTAAGACTCCTTTGCTCCTGATATGAAGCTGTGGAAAGAGTCCGGGATAAAGACTTGGACTCTTTCCATTTCTTCGGTTTATGATATAATACGTTAAGTTATTGACACTGTCATAAGCTGAATTTGACAGATCGTGAAGGAGTGAGAGTTGAGAATGTTTAAGTTAAGCGAGATTAAGGAATTGATCGAGCTTGTGGATCAAACTTCTATTCAAGAGCTCGAAATCGAAAATGAAGGCACCCGCCTGTCTATCAAGAAGCCGGGAAATCCTGAAGTCGTCAGCTACCAGGCTGCACCTCAGGCTTATGCGGTACCGCAGCCTTTCCAACCACCTTCGCAGGCTCCAAGCCAGGCTCCTGCGACAGCTCCTGCTGAGCCGTCTGCAGCCGCAGATGCAGCTAGCTCCCTACATAAGATTGTGTCACCTATGGTTGGAACGTTCTACAGCTCCCCGTCTCCGGAAGCGCCGGCGTTTGTCAGCGCTGGCGATAAGGTGGGCGTTAAATCCACCGTATGTATTATTGAAGCGATGAAGCTGATGAATGAGCTGGAAGCTGAGATCAAGGGTGAAGTCGTTGAAGTCCTCGTTCAGAACGGTCAGTTGGTCGAGTTTGGTCAGCCGTTGTTCCTGGTGAAGCCGGATTAATCGCCTCCATCCGAATCACACCATTTCACGACAACGACAAGTTCGAAGGAGGTAAACTGCATGACTTTCCAAAAAGTGCTGATTGCAAACCGCGGCGAAATTGCGGTGCGCATCATTCGTGCGTGCCGGGAAATGGGCATTTCCACGGTTGCTGTATATTCCGAGCCGGATCATGATTCCCTTCATGTCAAGCTGGCGGATGAAGCCTACTGCATAGGTCCCACCCTGTCTAAGGACAGCTACTTGAACATTACGAATATTATGAGTGTCGCCACACTGACAGAGTGTGACGCGATTCATCCCGGCTACGGCTTTCTCGCTGAAAACGCTGACTTCGCTGAAATTTGCGAGTCTTGCAATATTACGTTCATTGGCCCTTCGGCGGATGCCATTTCCAAAATGGGCGACAAGGCGGTGGCCAAGCAGACAATGAAGGATGCCGGCGTGCCTGTTATTCCCGGCTCCGATGGCCTGGTAGAGGATCTGAACGAGGCGGTTATGATCGCGCGGGATATCGGCTACCCTGTTATTATCAAGGCCACGGCCGGCGGCGGTGGCAAAGGCATCCGCATCGCGGATGACGAGGAATCCCTGATCAAGCAGATTACTACTGCGCAGCAGGAAGCCCAGAAGGCATTCGGCAATGCTGGTGTTTATCTGGAAAAGTTTCTAACCGGCATGAAGCACGTTGAAATTCAGATTATTGCGGACCGTCATGGTAATGCCGTGCATTTGGGAGAGCGTGACTGCTCCGTTCAGCGCCGCCGTCAGAAGCTCGTAGAGGAAGCGCCTTGTCCGGTGCTGACTCCAGAGGTTCGGGAACGCATGGGGAAGGCAGCGGTCCGTGCAGCAAAGGCTGTTCATTACTCTGGGGCCGGTACGCTGGAATTTCTGCTGGGACCGGATGATCAGTTTTATTTCATGGAGATGAATACAAGGATTCAGGTCGAGCATCCTGTAACCGAGATGATTACCGGGGTTGACCTGATCAAAGAGATGATTTCCGTGTCCGAAGGGCATCCACTGTCCTTCAAGCAGGAAGAGGTCGTGATTAACGGCTGGTCTATGGAATGCCGGATCAATGCGGAGAATCCCGACAAAGGCTTTATGCCGGCACCGGGCAAAATCCAGTTCTATCTTCCTCCTGGCGGCCCGGGCGTTCGCGTGGACAGCGCAGCTTATCCGGGATACACGATTACGCCTTTTTACGACTCCATGATTGCCAAGCTGATTGTCTGGGCTCCGACCCGGGAAGAAGCCATCGCCAAGATGAAGCGTGCTTTGGTGGAGTTTGAGATCGAGGGCATTCATACTACGATTCCTTTTCACCAGAAGCTGTTGAACCATCCGGTTTTTCTTCAGGGTGACTTCGACATCAAATTCCTGGAGGATCACGAGGTATAGGTCTTCCAAGGGTATGGTTTGTCAAGGAATGTGGCAGATGATATAGTAGGTTTAATGTGTGCATGCTGTATCTGCTCGGATATTAATTTGAAATTGAAAGGTGTGTCGTGACTATGGCAGATTCATTGCAGACGCCGACCGAATTTGAACGGACGGATATCGGTCAGATCCAGATCTCACCGGAAGTCATCGAGGTTATTGCGGGACTGGCTACGGTAGAGGTTAAAGGCGTGGCTGGAATGAGCGGCGGCTTTGCCGGCGGCATTGTCGAGCTGCTCGGCCGCAAGAACCTCTCCAAGGGAGTTACGGTTGAAGTGGGCCAGCGCGAAGCTGCTGTTGATGTATCCGTGATCGTAGAGTACGGTCACCGGCTGCCCGAGGTAGCTAGTGAAATTCAGCGCAACGTAAAGCGCTCCATTGAGAATATGACTGGACTGAATGTGGTGGAAGTCAATGTGCATATCCATGATGTGCATTTTGCCAAAACCAGCGAGAAGCATGAGGACCCGGACCATATCCAGCGAGTGAAATAAGTTACTTATTGAGCCCTTGACGGTTGTCGAGGGTTTCATCTAATTTTAAGGAGGCTGTGCTGTTCATGGCTAAAATCCTGGACCGCTTTATGCTTTTTATTTACAGCTTGAGCATCGGCGCTATATCCATCGTTGCCATCCTCCTGCTGAGCGGTGTTATTCCCTATGATCTGACCTTCGACCAGGAACAAGTGCTGTTTCTTGGCTGTATCATTACAGCGGCTGTTCTTCTGCTGATGAGTATCCGGTTCTTCTATATCTCCATCCGCCGTGATCGCACAACGACAAATTCCATTGATCAGCGCACTGAATATGGAGATATTCAGATTTCTGTGGAAACGATCGAGAATTTGTGCCTGAAGGCTGCTTCCCGTGTTCGGGGAGTTCGGGATCTAAAGGCAAGAATCAAGGTATCCCAGGCAGGCCTGGACATTACGATTCGCGCTGTGGTAGATGGCGAGGAATCCATCCCGGCCCTGACCACCGAGGTTCAGAAGCAGGTCCACGATTTCGTGGAGGATACAACAGGAATACCGGTTTCCGGCGTCGCCGTGTATATTGCAAACGTGGTTCAGGCGCCCAGCTTCAAGAGCCGCGTAGAATAGAGGTGAGCTTCTTCGGATGTCATGGAAAGCGATATGGGAGAGTCACGGAGGACGAATCTTTGGTGTGGCCAGCGGTCTGGTCTGTGGGTTCATTTATTTAGCATTTGGATTTTGGGATATGCTGTTCTTTGCATTTGTGGTATTTATCGGCTACACCTTCGGTAAACGAAGTGATCTTCGTCAAGGCCCCCTGTATCGCTGGCAGGAATGGGGGCGCTGGTTGACGGAGCGGTGGCGGCTGTTTAAATGAAGCCCTGTGATATGCCTTCCTTTTTGGCAAATGCGAGAAGACCACTCTGTCCGTTCGCACAGCGAAAAAGAAAGGTGCATCACAGGTTTTTTTCATATAGGGATATACTAAGCTTTATATTAACTGGGATTCAAAAGGTCCAAGCAGGAGGAAACACATGAAAAGACGTGTCATCAGGGAAATTGCAGTTCAAAGCTTGTATCAAATGGAAATGAACGATGTACAAAGCGGGGAAGCCGTTGCCATGCTGCTGTCTGAAGCAGCCGAGGAGAATGAGACCGAGCGCAGCATAGACGGTGATGAAGACAGCGTCCGCGATACCCTGCTTCAGCTAGTTAACGGCTGCTGGAAGGTGAAGGACAGCGTGGATGGTGTGCTGACAGACTATTTGAAGGGCTGGCAGGTTAGCCGTCTGTCTCGCGTAGACCGTCAAATTTTGCGTCTTGCTGTCTATGAGATGGTCTACCGTGATGACGTGCCTGGCAAGGTGGCCGTGAATGAAGCGATCGAGCTGTCCAAGCATTTTGGCACGGAGGAGTCTGGCAAGTTCGTCAATGGCGTACTGGGGAAAATGCTTCAGGATCTGGAGCAGGTAACGGCACGCCTGGAAGGCTCTGCCGAGTAGCAGCGCAGCCAGAACGGACAAATAGCAGCAATCCAGGTTTACGACTCCACGATTTCAATTTCAATGACAAGGGAGAGGCTTGAAATGAGTGCAAACGTAATTAGCGGAACACAGGTGTCGCAGGAAATTCGGGAGAGCATCAAGGAGGAAGTCAAGGAGCTTGCAGGCAAGGGTGTCACTCCCGGTCTGGCTGTTGTACTGGTCGGCGAAGACCAGGCTTCCCAGGTTTATGTCCGCAATAAAGCAAAGGCCTGCGAAACGCTCGGCTTTTATTCCGAGGTGCACCGTCTTGAGGCATCAACCAGTCAGGAGGAGCTGCTTGCGCTGGTGGACAAGCTGAACCATAACAAGCAGATTCACGGCATTCTCGTGCAGCTGCCGCTGCCAAAGCATATTGAGGAGAAAGCGGTGATCGACGCGATTGCTGTTGAAAAAGACGTAGATGGCTTCCATCCCGTCAACGTGGGTAACCTGGTCATCGGAGAGGACAGCCTGCTTCCTTGTACGCCGGCAGGGGTTATTGAATTGATCAAACGCACCGGTTTAACGCTTGAAGGCAAGCACGCCGTTGTTATCGGGAGATCCAATATTGTCGGCAAGCCCGTATCCCTGCTGCTGCAGCGGGAGCATGCAACCGTAACGATGTGTCACTCCCGCACGGCTAATATGCAGGAGATCGCAAGACAGGCTGACGTTCTCGTGGTCGCCATTGGTATTGCGAACAAGGTGGATGCTTCCTACATCAAGCCGGGCGCCGTTGTCATTGATGTAGGCATCAACCGTCTGGACAGCGGCAAGCTGGCGGGCGATGTGGATTATGAATCCGCTAAAGAGGCTGCCGGCTATATTACTCCGGTTCCCGGCGGTGTGGGCCCGATGACAATCACGATGCTGATGCAGAACACGCTGCTGGCGGCGAAGCGCCTGAACGGGCTGGCCTAATGATGAAACCGGCCGAGCCGCAGCGCGTTCTTTCCGTCAAGGACTTGAACCGCTATATCCGGATGAAAATGGACGGAGATCCCCGGCTTTCGGACGTGTGGATTCGGGGAGAGATTTCGAATTTTACGCATCATTCCAGCGGTCACATGTATTTCACGCTCAAGGATGAGGGCAGCCGTGTCAAGTCAATCATGTTCTCGGCTCACAACCAGAAGCTTCCCTTTATTCCGAAGGAAGGTGCCCGGGTTATTGCTCGAGGTAATGTGACGGTGTATGAACGGGATGGACAGTATCAGTTCTACGCCACTCACATGCAGCCGGACGGGATCGGATCCTTGTATTTGGCCTTTGAGCAGCTGAAAAAGAAGCTTGAAAGTGAAGGGCTGTTCTCCGCGGAGCGCAAACGCCCTATACCCTCTTACCCTCAGACGATCGGGGTTATTACCTCGCCCACCGGCGCTGCGGTCAGGGACATCATGATTACACTTCGACGCCGTTATCCACAGGCTAAAGTGGTGCTTTACCCCGTGCTGGTGCAGGGGAAGGGGGCTGCGGCCTCGATCGTCAAGGGTATTACGGTGCTGAATCGGCTGCAGGAAGCAGAGCTGCTCATCGTAGGCCGGGGCGGCGGCTCGCTGGAAGAGCTGTGGGCCTTTAACGAGGAGCCGGTGGCGAGAGCTATTTATGCTTCCGGAATACCTGTCATTTCTGCAGTAGGTCATGAGACGGATTTCACCATCGCGGATTTCACGGCTGACCTCCGGGCGGCGACCCCGACAGCGGCCGCCGAGCTGGCTGTTCCCAATCAGCTGGAGCTGAAGGAAAGGCTGCGGGAACGGGAGAAGCAGCTCCGGCAGAGCCTGCAGCAGTCCCTTCGCAGAAGGCGTGAACAGCTGTCCTCGCTGCAACGCTCTCCGGCACTGGTGCATCCTCGCCGCTACATGCTCCGGCATGCCGAGCGGCTGGATCTGCTCAAAGTGCGGCTGCAGGGCAGCCTGCAGGGACATACCCGCTACAGCCGGGAGCGCTTGGCTTCTCTGAATCAGGGATTGGTTCGGCTGAATCCGAAGGTTCAGGCCGAGGCGGGACGCAGGAGAAAGGATGACGCCAGCGATCAGCTAAAGCAAGCGATGCAGTTTATTTTGCGGTCGAAACGACAGGAGCTTCTATCAAGAATCCGCCATCTGGATGCACTCAGTCCACTGAAGGTCATGTCGCGCGGCTACAGCCTGGTCTATGATGAGCACGAAAGTCGGCTGATCAAGAAGACGAGCGAGGTTCAGCCCGGCGATCTGGTTCAGGTCAAGGTCAGTGACGGCTCTTTGCAATGTCAAATTTGGGGAATCAAGGAGGAGAAGGAACATGTCGAGTGAAGCAGAGATGAGCTTTGAGGAAGCAATGGAGCAGCTGGAGCTGATTGTCGGCCAGCTGGAGGATGGAGACGTGCCTTTGGAGAAAGCCATAGATCTGTACCAGAAGGGAATGAAGCTATCCCAGCTGTGCAGCCAGAAGCTGGAGCAGGTCGAACAAAAAATCGAGATGGTCGTGGAGGAAGGCGGAGAGGTTAAGCGCCGTCCGTTCGGCACATCCATGGAGGAGTCGGGTGAGCTTGAATAACCGGTTGACGCTGGAGCAGTATATGCAAGAAATCGGGGGCCTGATGAATGATCAGCTGGGCAGCTTCCTGCCATCACAGTGGAGTGTGCCGCAAAGCTTGCAGGAATCCATGTCCTACTCCCTGATGGCGGGGGGCAAACGGATGCGGCCGCTGCTTGTGGTCGCCGCCTGCGAGGCAGGCGGCGGGAAGAGGGAGGCTGCGCTTCCGGTAGCCTGCGCAGTTGAAATGGTGCATACATACTCTTTAATTCATGATGATCTCCCGGCCATGGACGATGATGACTTTCGACGCGGCAAGCCGACGAATCATAAGGTGTTCGGTGAGGCGGCGGCTATATTGGCCGGGGACGCTCTGCTCACCCATGCATTTTACAGTGTCGTTCAAGCCTCTAGGCAGCACGGGGTCCCTGCTGATGCAGTGCTCGCTATTGTCGAGGAGCTCTCGGAGTACGCCGGCCCGAGGGGCATGGTCGGAGGTCAGGTGGCTGATATGGAAGGCGAGCAGGGCCTTACGAATCTGGAGCAGCTGGAGTATATTCACCTCCACAAGACCAGTGATCTGATCATGTTCTCGCTGCTGGCTGGCGGTAGAATCGCTGGTGTGGAGGAGAATGCGCTGCAGGCACTGCGAACGTTCGGTCATCATCTGGGGCTGGCTTTTCAAATTCAAGATGACATTCTGGATCTGACCGGAGATGAAGCCAAGCTGGGCAAAAAGGTACAAAGCGACGTCAAGCAGCAGAAGGTTACGTATCCGTACTTTATCGGCCTGGAGGCTTCACAGCAGAAGGTAGAGCAGCTAACTCGGGAAGCGAAGGAAGTTATTGAAGGTGCGGGATTAAAGGATGTTCAGCGTCTTTTGGAAATTGCCGATTATCTGATGTCCCGGGACCACTAAGCGCGATGTACATGCAAGCGGTTTTTTTGTGATATAATGTCTAATGTCTATAAACTTAACCAAGGAAAGCGGGGAGATTCATTGTGCTGCTTCCAACAATACAGCAACCGGAGCATTTAAAAACACTGTCGGTTGAGGAACTGGTCGAGCTGGCGGCCGAAATCCGCCAGTTTCTAATCGAAAAGCTATCGGTAACCGGCGGACATCTTGCATCGAATCTGGGAGTGGTGGAGCTCACGCTGGCCTTGCATTATTGCTTTGACAGTCCTTCCGATAAAATGATCTTTGATGTGGGCCATCAGGCTTATGTTCATAAAATATTGACTGGGCGCAAGGACCAGTTTGACACGCTCCGTAAATACAAGGGGCTGTGCGGCTTCGTCAAGCGCACCGAGAGTGAGCATGACGTTTGGGAAGCGGGCCACAGCAGCACCTCGCTGTCTGCAGCGATGGGCATGGCGCTCGCTCGTGATTTGAAGGGCGGCAGCAACCGCGTCGTAGCCGTAATCGGGGATGGAGCTTTAACCGGCGGCATGGCGTTTGAAGCATTGAACCATATTGGCCATGAGAAGAAGAAGCTGATGGTCATTCTGAATGATAATGAGATGTCGATCGCCCCGAATGTAGGTGCGATGCACAATTATTTGAGCAAGATTCGCTCAGACCGCCACTACCTTCGGGCGAAGGATGAGGTGGAGAGCCTGCTCAAGCGGATTCCGGCGATCGGAGATCGTCTCGCCAAGACGGCACAGAACGTAAAGGACAGCCTGAAGTATATGATGGTGCCGGGGATTCTTTTTGAAGAGCTGGGCTTTACTTATCTGGGACCGGTAGACGGGCATGATCTGGGCAAGCTGATGGATACGCTGCGCCAGGCGGATAATGTGGACGGACCGGTGTTCATTCATGTAATTACGACAAAGGGCAAGGGATACCATCCTGCAGAGAACGATTCGCATAAATGGCACGGGATCTCTCCTTACAAGATTGAGTCCGGACAGGTATTGAAATCCGTGGGTAATCCGCAATATACGGATGTGTTCGGCGCGACACTGGTGGAGCTGGGCAAGCAGGATGATCGTATTGTCGCTGTAACTCCGGCCATGCCGGGAGGGTCGGGGCTCATTCCTTTCAGCAAGGAATTCCCGGACCGAATGATTGATGTCGGTATCGCAGAGCAGCATGCAGCGACGATGTGCGCGGCCCTGGCTATGGAAGGGATGAAGCCGGTGTTTGCGGTGTACTCTACCTTTATGCAGCGTGCGTATGATCAAATTGTGCATGATATTTGCCGGCATAACGCCAATGTGATGTTCGCGATTGACCGGGCCGGCTTTGTCGGTGCAGACGGAGAAACTCATCAAGGGGTATACGATATCGCATTTATGCGTCACATTCCCAACCTTGTCATGATGATGCCGAAGGATGAGAATGAGCTTCGTCATATGATGTATACGGCGCTTGAATACAATGACGGCCCGATTGCATACCGTTACCCGCGCCTGAGCGGATTGGGTGTCAGCCTGGACGAAGAGCTGCGGAGTATCCCGATCGGTTCTTGGGAGAAGCTGAGCAGTGGAGAGGGCTGTGCTATTCTGGCGGCAGGACCTATGGTGCAGCTGGCCGAGACGGCCGCTGATATGCTGAAGCGTGAAGGGGTTCAGGTACAGATCGTAAACGCGCGGTTTATGAAGCCGCTGGATACGGGAATGCTGGATCAACTGGCGACTTCCCACACTGCGATGATCGTGCTGGAGGAAGCTTCTCAAGCAGGCAGTCTTGGCAGCGCCGTGCTGGAGTATTTTGCAGAGCAAGGGGCTTATGATGCTGTCGTTTCCCTGATGGGAATTGAGGACCGCTTCATTGAGCACGGCAGTGTCGAGCAGCAGAGGGCAGAGGTAGGCTTAACTGCCGAAGCAGTATGCGCACGGGTAAGAGAACTGACTGCACCTGCGGTCGGTGCGCGGAACAAGCGCAGTGTCTCATCCTAGTATCAGAGCTTAGGAGCATAGCATGGATTCCATACAAAAAGAACGCATTGATCTTTTGCTCGTAGAGCAGGGGTTTTATGACAGCCGGGAGAAGGCGAAGGCCGCCATTATGGCCGGCCTCGTCTATGCCGGAACAGAACGGATCGAGAAAGCGGGCATGAAAATTCCCCGCTCGGCCGAGATTCGGGTAAAGGGTGCACTGCACCCATATGTAAGCCGTGGGGGACTTAAGCTGGAGAAGGCTATTCGTACCTTCGGACTGGATCTGAAAGGAGTAAGCATGCTGGACATCGGATCTTCTACCGGCGGCTTTACAGACTGCGCGCTTCAGCATGGAGCTTCGTACGTCTATGCCATTGATGTCGGGTACAATCAGCTGGACTGGTCGCTGCGCAATGACGATCGTGTCCAGGTGATGGAACGGACGAATTTTCGCTATATGACGCCAGAAGAGCTGAAGGGTCCGAGTCCTGATTTTGCGAGCATTGATGTATCGTTTATCTCACTTAAGCTCATCCTGCCCGTCCTGAAGGTGTTAATTGGTAAGCCGGGAGATGTCGCTGCGCTGATCAAGCCCCAGTTCGAGGCCGGACGGGAGAAGGTGGGCAAATCCGGTGTGGTCCGGGACCCCAAGGTTCACCGGGAGGTGCTTCAAGAGGTGCTCGGATTTGCAGCACAGCTTGGCTTCAGCCTCAAGGGACTTACTTTTTCGCCTATTACCGGCGGTGAAGGAAATATTGAATTTCTGGCGCATTGGGCAGTGACTGCCGATGAGCCGGGCCTGCTGACGGAAGCACCGGAGCAAGAGAAGGAACATATTCCTGAGGCTCTGAGCAAGCTGATCGAGGATACGGTCAAACAGGCGGCTCATACATTCACGGGAAACTCATCGAAATGATGGGTTTCTTTTGTTGAAATAAAGGAGTTCACTTTTTCATTCACGAATTACACCTCTTGAGGTGAAACCAAAAATGCATGAAAACATCGACAGGGTGCTCATGGTGGTTTTGGCGGTTATGGCAGCAGGAGTCGTGCTGTGGCGGCTGAATCGGTGGCTGACGTCTCCGCAAACGGCCGTCTTTACGACGGTGCCTATTCACAAACAGATTGAGGATCATCCGGCGCTTGAGCTGCTTCTGCAGGACGGTTATGAGGTTATAGGCGGAAAGGTAAAGATCAATCTTTCTTTTCAGATCGGGGCACAGGAGGTGTATAGCCGCCTGTTCGTGGATTATGTAGCCTCCGATGAGGAGGGGCAGCTTTACCTGGTCAAGCTCTCGCGCGAGCGAATGGCGATGGATTGGAGCGGGGCTTCAGTAAGGGACCGGCTTATGCCGGTGCTGCTGATGTACCCGGACTGTGCCGGACTCCTCTATGTCGATGATCAGCAGGGAACGGTTCGGAAAGTAACGATGGAGTGGACAGATGAAATGTGGAGCAAGAATCATTATTAAGGGGCAAGCTCAGGAGGGTCTGGTAACATGAAGGGACAACGCCATATCAAAATCCGGGACATTATTACTCATCAGGAGATCGAGACGCAGGATGAGCTAGTTGAAGCACTGCGCGACGCAGGCTTTCAGGTCACACAGGCGACGGTATCAAGGGATATCAAGGAGCTGCTGCTGATCAAGGTCCCGATGGATGACGGACGATACAAATATTCCATGCCGACGGACCAAAGGTATAATCCCGTGCAGAAGCTAAAGCGGGCCTTGGTAGACAATTTTGTGCATATTGACAGAACGGGTAACCTGGTTGTCATGAAATGCTTGCCAGGGACGGCAAATTCCGTCGCGGTGCTGCTTGACAACATGGAATGGTCACATATTATGGGAACGATATGCGGCGATGACACGATACTCATGATCTGCCGGACCGAAGAAGACAGCGAGACCGTCGTCACGCAAATCATGGGGTATATTTCCTGATTATCATATTCCAGCGTGGAGGTGCTTCATTATGCTAGCAACCTTATCGATCCGCAACTTGGCTGTTGTTGAATCGGTGGATGTACAGTTTTTTCCGGGCTTTCATGTACTGACGGGTGAAACGGGAGCGGGAAAATCCATTATTATTGATGCGCTTGGACTTGCAGCGGGCGGGCGGGGCTCTGCAGATCTGGTCCGTTACGGCTGTGACAAAGCAGAAATTGAAGCCTTATTCGACCTCACGCCGCAGCATCCGGTATGGGAAACCTTGGAGAGGCTGGGGATTGAGGGGCATCCGGAGGAGCATTTGCTCATTCGCAGGGAGCTGACCGCCCAAGGGAAAAGCACATCCCGCATTAATGGCCAGCTGGTGAATCTCAGCATGCTTCGGGAGGTTGGAGAGCAGCTTATCAACATTCACGGGCAGCATGAGCATCAGAGCCTGCTGCGCCCGGATCGTCATCTCAGCCTGCTGGACACCTACGGAAGCTCCGTCATCGGTCCGCTGAAGCAGCGATACCAGGAGCAATACAGCTCTTATCTCCGAGTGGATAAAGAGCTGAACGAGCTGCTGGAGACCAGCCAGAAGGCGTATCAAATGCTGGATATGTATCGTTATCAGCTGGAAGAGATCGCTGCCGCCAAGCTTCGCACCGGTGAGGATGAAGAGCTCGGTGAGGAGCGCTTGAAGCTGTCACATAGCGAGAAGATGATGGACTCGGTCAGCGGTGCGTACGATATTCTGTTCGGCGCGAGCGGTCTAGAGTCCATTAGCCGGGCCTTGAACCGGGTTGAGGATGTAGCGGGCTACGATGAGAAGGAATTAAAGCCTATTCTGGAGCAGCTGCAATCCGCCTACTATCAGCTGGAGGATGCAGTATTCCAGCTACGTGACTACCGCGATGGGATTGAGTTCAATCCCGATCGTCTCAGTGAGATTGATGACCGCTTGAACACCATATCCAGTCTTCGCCGGAAATACGGGGATAATGTAGAGCAGATTCTGGAATACTACAAGAACATTGAGAAGGAAAGTAATCTTCTGGAGAACAAGGATGAGCATCTGGAGAAGCTGCGGGAAGAGCGGGAGATTTTGCTTCAACAGCTGCTGGGGACTGCAGAAGAGCTGTCCAAGGCTCGCCGTAACATGGCGGCCAGCCTTGCCGTTCAGGTGGAGCATGAGCTAAAGGATCTTCAAATGGAGAGAACTTCACTGGAGGTGAAGATCGAGCTGCAGCTGGATCCTTCCGGCAGCGTTGAATATGGTGGCCAAAAAATCCGCCTAAGCCGGCATGGAATAGACAGCGTGGAATTTCTCATCTCTCCAAACCCCGGCGAGCCGCTGCGGCCGTTGGCCAAAATTGCTTCCGGCGGCGAAATGTCCCGGATCATGCTGGCTATGAAGAGTATTTTTGCAAGACATGACCAGATTCCGGTGCTGATCTTTGATGAGGTAGACACGGGAGTGAGCGGACGCGCAGCCCAGTCTATTGCCGAGAAGCTGTTTATCCTGGCGAGAAGCTGTCAGGTATTCTCCATCACCCATCTGCCGCAGGTGGCGTGCATGGCAGATCATCAATACTTGATCGAGAAAAGACTGGATGAAGGAAGAACGATGACGCAGGTGGAGCCACTGCAGGAGAAGGGACGGGTGGAAGAGCTCGCCCGGATGCTGGGTGGCGTGGAAATCACTAAAAAAACACTTCATCATGCCCAGGAAATGCTGAATTTGGCGAAGGCGCAAAAAGCTTCCCGGCAGCCTGCGGGTCAATGATTGACAGTTATAAAAGGGTGGGGGCAAGGTTAACTTAAAGGTACGCAATTGGCGACCAACCTTTTCGTCAAGCGAAAGAAGAAAAAGGGAGCGTGACAGCCATTGAACCCCAACCTCAAGAGAAAGCTGCTCGGAATGCTGATGGCCTTCTTTCTTTGCTTTGTTGCCGCTGCCGAGCCTGTTCAATCCTTTTCCAGGCTGCCGGATCATATTTCCATGTTCAGCGGACAGCAAGGAAAGCTGCAGCTGGCAATGCCTGTACAGGCGGTGGCCTCTGTGGATCGGCCGGAAGTCGTTCAGGTTAACGGCTCCTTTCATCATGCCCAGCAGGTTTCTTTGCGCAATCCGATTCAGCTGACCTCACAGCAGGCCGGGAGCGCCCAGGTTAAACTGAAATTATTTGGTACCATTCCTCTCAAGACCGTGAACGTCGATGTCATGCCCGAACTTAAAGTAGTTCCCGGCGGCCAGACGATTGGCGTGAAGGTCAAATCTGCCGGCATTCTCGTTGTCGGACATCATCTGGTTCATGGGGGCAGTGGCGGGAAAGCTTCTCCGGGAGAAAGCGCCGGCTTGAAGCTGGGTGATCTGCTGACATCCATGAACGGTGTGCCCCTGGATAATGTCACCAAAGTGGCTGCCATTGTGGACCAGGCGGGAAAAGCCAACAAGCCGCTGAACATTATTTTTAAGCGTGACGGTCATGAAATGCAAACGAAGCTGTCTCCTGCTTTTGACGAACAGGATCAGACCTGGCGCCTGGGCCTGTACATTCGGGATTCTGCAGCGGGTGTAGGGACATTAACCTTTTACGCGCCTCATCAGAAGGTGTATGGAGCCTTGGGACATGTCATTACCGATATGAATACCCAGACCCCGATTGAGGTCGGAAGCGGTGAGATTCTTCAGTCCAACGTTACTTCCATCTCGCGCAGTGAAGAGGGAGAGCCGGGTGAGAAACGGGCGCATTTCTTGAAGGACAGCCGTGTGCTGGGTGATGTACAGAGAAATACACCGTTTGGCATCTTTGGCAAGATGAAGGATAAGCCGGAACACAGTCTTTATCCTGAACCCATTCCGGTGGGATTATCCGGTGAGGTGAGAGTGGGACCTGCCGAAATTCTTACCGTTGTAGAGGGCCAGCAGGTGGAAAGGTTCAACGTAGAAATCATTCATGTATCCAAGCAGGACGCGCCGGCTACCAAAGGGATGGTGCTCCGGATTACAGATCCGCGGCTGATTAAGAAAACGGGCGGGATTGTGCAGGGGATGAGCGGCAGTCCGATTGTCCAGAATGGCAAGCTCATCGGTGCCGTGACGCATGTGTTCGTCAACGATCCGAAATCCGGCTACGGCTGCTTTATCGAATGGATGCTTCAGGACTCCGGAGTGCTTCCGGCGAAACCTGACAGACCCAAAAATCTTAAGGCGAGCTAACGCCTTAAGATTTTTTGTCGATTGCAGGCGAATTAGAGGGTAAATTGAAATAAAATATTAATTATAAATCAGGAATTGAAAAAAATAAAGAAAAATAATTTTCGACAGAAGGAATTTAAACCCCGTTGTCGAAATCCTTTATCAAGATAATTTGGACATGAATAATCCAGGTGATCATAAAGGAGGAGCATCAATTGCAAAAGATCGAAGTGTTACTGGCTGATGATAACCGCGAGTTTACAAATTTGTTAGGGGAGTATATTTCGGAACAACCAGATATGGTGGTCAGCGGTATTGCTTATAACGGCGACGAGGTACTAAGCATGATCCAGCAGACCGGCAAGGTGCCGGATGTACTTATTTTGGATATTATTATGCCTCATCTGGACGGATTGGGCGTGCTGGAGCGTCTTCGGGAGATGAACCTTTCTCCGCAGCCGAAGGTCATTATGCTGACCGCATTCGGCCAAGAGAATATTACGCAGCGTGCTGTCCAGCTGGGCGCATCTTATTATATTCTGAAGCCTTTTGACATGGAAGTACTGGCCAGCCGGATCCGCCAGCTGGTTGGAGTATCCGGAAGCCTGGCAGGCTCCTCTTCTTTTGCTGCCTCTACATCCAAGGCCAATGTGGTTCCCATGGGCAAGGGCAAGAATCTGGATGCTAACATTACGTCCATTATTCATGAAATCGGAGTTCCAGCGCATATTAAAGGCTATCAATATTTGCGTGAAGCCATTACAATGGTGTACAACAACATTGAAATTTTGGGTGCCATCACCAAGACGCTGTATCCAGCGATCGCAGAGAAATTCAAGACCACGCCTTCACGCGTCGAGCGTGCTATCCGCCACGCGATTGAAGTAGCCTGGACCCGCGGCAATATTGACAGCATCAGCCATTTATTCGGTTATACGATTAACATCAGCAAATCCAAGCCAACCAACAGCGAATTCATAGCCATGGTGGCGGACAAGCTGAGAATTGAGCATAAGGTGTCTTGAAAGGGTTAGGGGCAGTGAGCTGACACACTTAAGGTGTGGATCATACGTCATTTCTTGTAGATGGGGAGCGAGGAGCTTACCGCACAGGAGGTGGCGTATTTCATTCTAACGGAGGGGACGAAGACATGAATAAGGAAATGAATGAATCGCGGCTTGGCCGCTATCAGGAGCTGCTGACTCAAGGAAAGCTGACCGAGGAGGCTGCCGCATGGATACTGACATTGATCCAGGAGCTGGATGCATTGGAGGAGCAGAACTATAAGCTGCGCAAAGCGGCGCTAAGGGCGTCCCGGCAAGACGTGATGTCCACAAGGCTAAAAGAAGCGCTATACGAGTAAAGTGAGCGATCCTAAGGTATAAGGTCGATAGAACACAAAAAACACCGGGAAGCTCACGCTGCCGGTGTTTCCTTCAGTCTGGTCATGATCTGCATGAAAACCATGTACCTTAATGCTTGCGTTTCTCCTTGAACCGGGGGCCGACATAATTCCGCTTCCGGTCGCGAAACAGCACCCAGCCGGCCAAAAATCCGATACCGAGAATGAACAGGATCAGTCCGCCGCCAAAGGTCAGCCAGTTAAAGCTCTTCTGAAGCGCAGTATCATCACCGTGCACAGCGATATATAGAAACAGAGCATCTTTCATCATGAGGAAGCCCTTCATAGCCATAAACCCAGGAATGACCAGAATAAGAATGGCAATAAATCGGGAGATCAGCAATTTCATATCACTACCTGCCTTGTCCATAGAGTCTACCTTATCATACCTGTTTCCAGACACACTGTCTATTTGAAAGAGACTGACATTTGTAATCATTCTAAAAGAGAGTAAAATAACAAGAGGATCAAGTACATAACGGGGGTGCCTTACAATTGACGATAACATGTGATGTTGCTGTACTCGGCGGGGGAACGGGTGGTTATACAGCGGCGATCCGGGCGGCTCAGCTGGGGAAATCTGTCGTGCTGATTGAGCAGGACAAGCTGGGTGGAACCTGTCTGCATCGCGGATGCATCCCGAGCAAGGCTCTTCTGAGAAGTGCCGAAATGTATGCAGAGATGAATCAAAGCGAAGCTTACGGCATTGAAGCTGATGGCGTTCGCCTGTCCTTCAGCAAGGTCCTGCAGCGCAAGGACAACATTGTCGGGAAGCTGCATCAGGGCGTTCAATATTTAATGAGCAAAAATAAAATTCAGGTCATATATGGAAAGGGACGTGTCATCGGACCGTCCATATTCTCGCCTCGCAGCGGAGCCGTGGCGGTGGAGCTGCCGGATGGTGAGATGGAAACGGTCGTGCCGTCTCATCTCATTATCGCTACAGGCTCCAGCCCGCGGGAGCTGCCGGGTCTGGTCCCGGACGGTCAGCGCATTATGGACAGCAGTCATGCCCTGCAGATGGAACGTTTGCCAGAATCTATCTTGATTGTGGGAGGCGGAGTGATCGGCGTAGAGTGGGCTTCTATGCTGAATGATTTCGGAGTCCGGGTTACTCTGGTGGAGGCCGCGCCCCGGCTGCTGCCAGCCGAGGATGAGGATATCAGCCGCGAGCTGAGAAAGCATATTTCAGAGCGGGGAGTGAACATCTGGACGGATGCATATGTTCAGACCGATACATACGAAGTGCGGGGAGAAGAGGTCTGCATCCAGATTGTAAAGGACGGAGTACAGCACGAAATGCGGACAAGCACGATTCTAGTATCCGTTGGCAGAAAAGGAAACGCGGATCAGATCGGCCTGGAAAATACGGATGTTTCCGTGACGGACGGCGTGATTGCCGTGAACAAGCATATGCAGACGACAGAGCCGCATATTTATGCCATCGGCGATGTCATTGGCGGGCTTCAGCTGGCCCATGCTGCGGCTCATGAAGGATTGGTGGCGGTACAGCATCTGGCTGGTCAGCCGCTGCATCCTTATCGCAGTGAATGGATTCCCAGATGCGTGTACACCCGTCCTGAAACAGCCAGCGTCGGGCTCACAGAGAAGGAAGCCAAGGCACAGAATGACAAGCTCAAGATCAGCAAGATCCCGTTCTCAGCCAACGGTAAGGCTCTCATTCAAGGGGCTGCCGAAGGCTTCTGCAAGGTGATCGCGAATGCGGAGACTGATGATATTCTAGGGGTTCATATCATTGGACCTCATGCTACGGAGTTCATTGGGGAAGCCGCCCTGGCACAGGTGCTCGATGCTGCAGCCACAGAAGTGGGCTATGTCGTCCACAGCCATCCGACGCTGTCTGAAATCGTAGGCGAGGCGATGCTGCATCTGGATGGACGAGCCATTGGAATCTGACTAGAGGTGACTCAGAGCAATCCTTCGTTTCTTTTTAGACAAAAAGGGATTATAATAAGTTAAAGCCAAGTCTTAGTACCAGGTGTTAATACTAAGTTATAGTGCGCGGTACAGGCACCATATAACTCTTTAACTTGGCTGGATGATGAAGGAGGGATCTTCATGCAAGAAGTAAGCAATTCTTCGAAGACTAGACATGAGCAGCTTGGTTTATCCGATGGCCAAGTGCTGGACATGTACAGATATATGATGATGGCAAGGAAATTTGATGAGCGGAATTTGCTCCTGCAGCGGGCAGGCAAAATTAATTTTCACGTTTCCGGCATTGGCCAGGAGGCTGCCCAGGTAGGTGCTGCCTTTGCGCTAGACCGCGAGAAGGATTATTTTCTCCCGTATTACCGCGACTATGCCTTTGTAATGGCTGTAGGCATGACTCCACGAGAGCTGATGCTTTCCGCATTCGCCAAGGCTGAGGATCCGAACAGCGGCGGACGGCAGATGCCCGGGCACTTTGGCAGCAAGCGGCTGCGTATTGTGACCGGCTCGAGCCCGGTGACGACGCAGGTGCCGCATGCAGTGGGACTCGCTTTAGCCGCGAAGATGCAGAATAAGGATTTTGTGTCCTTTGTCACCTTTGGTGAGGGCTCCAGCAACCAGGGGGATTTCCATGAGGGCTGTAACTTTGCCGGGGTTCACAAGCTTCCCGTCATTATCATGTGCGAGAACAATCAGTACGCCATCTCTGTGCCACTTCACAAGCAAATTGCCGGGCGCGTAAGCGATCGGGCTCTGGGATATGGCTTCCCGGGGATTCGCGTAGACGGGAATGATCCGCTGGAGGTGTATGCAGCGGTGAAGGAGGCTCGGGAGCGTGCGGTTCGAGGCGAAGGACCGACCCTGATCGAAGCTATGATGTACCGGCTTTCACCGCATTCCACCTCGGATAATGATCTTGCCTACCGGACGAAGGAAGAGGTAGAGGATCATTGGAAGAAGGATGGCCTGGCAGGCTTTAAGAAGTATTTGGTCGATTGCGGAATCTGGGATGAGCAGAAGGATGAGGACCTCATTGCCCAGCTAAATCTGGAAATAAAAGAAGCTACCGAATCTGCAGATCGGGCGCCGTTTCCGCTGCCAGAAGATACACTGCGGCATGTTTACGCCGAGAATGAAGGAGGAAACTAAGCATGCCTGTTATGGAGTATATCGATGCGATCCGGCTCGCGATGAAGGAAGAGCTGCAGCGGGATGACGCTGTATTCGTGCTGGGTGAGGATGTCGGCGTCAAAGGCGGCGTTTTTACGACGACGAAAGGATTAATGGAGCAGTTCGGAGAAATGCGAGTCATGGACACTCCTCTTGCTGAATCTGCCATTGCGGGCGTCGCCATTGGAGCAGCCATGTATGGGATGAAGCCCATTGCAGAAATGCAGTACTCTGACTTCATGCTGCCCGCTACGAACCAGATTATTAGCGAAGCAGCCAAAATCCGTTACCGCTCGAACAATGACTGGAGCTGTCCCATCGTAGTCCGCGCTCCGATCGGGGGCGGCATTTTCGGGGGATTGTATCATTCCCAGTGTCCGGAGTCGATCTTTTTTGGCACGCCCGGCTTGAAGATTGTAGCGCCGTTTACGGCTTACGATGCCAAAGGGCTGTTGAAGGCGGCAGTTCGGGATCCGGACCCCGTGCTTTATTTTGAGAACAAGAAATGCTACAAGCTCATTACCGGAGACGTGCCTGAGGATGACTATACCGTTCCGATCGGGAAGGCGAACCTGCTGCGCCAAGGTATGGATATTACGGTAATTGGATACAGCCAGCCGCTCTACTTCGTGCTTCAGGCTGCGGAGGAGCTGGAACGGGAAGAGGGCATCACGGCACATGTGCTGGATTTAAGAACGCTGCAGCCGCTCGATAAAGAAGGAATTCTTGAAGCTGTGAAAGAGACCGGCAAGGTAATGATCGTGCATGAGGATAACAAGACCGGTGGGATTGGAGCTGAGGTAGCTGCAATTATTGCAGAGGAATGCCTGTATGAGCTGGATGCGCCTATCACGCGAGTATGCCCGCCGGATGTTCCGGCGATGCCCATCAGCCCGCCAATGGAGAAGTTTTATATGCTGAATAAAGACAAAATTAAAGAAGCGATGCGCCAGCTGGCGCTTTACTAAAGCTACAGGGAGTTGTGAGCATGTCAGAATACGGGAAAATGACGGAGGTTGCGATGCCGCAGCTGGCCGAATCACTAGTGTCTGCCACCATCGGGAAATGGCTGAAGAAGCCGGGGGATCCCATTGAGCAATATGAGCCCATCTGTGAAGTGATGACAGATAAGGTGAATGCTGAGATCCCGTCCACACTGGACGGAGTCATGGGGGACATTCTCGCAGAGGAAGGACGCACGGTTAGTGTAGGAGAAATTATCTGTCTCATTCAAACGCAAGACGCTCCATCCCAGCCGCAGGCACAGTCTGAGGCCATAGGAGAAGGCGTTCCTGCTGCTACGGCCTCATCAAAGTCTTCAGGAGATGCCTCCATGCGCAACCGGTACTCTCCCGCCGTGCAAGCCCTGGCTTCAGAGCATGGCATTGACCTGAGCCGTGTAAACGGTAGTGGGATGGGCGGAAGAATTACCCGGAAAGATGTGATGAAGGCAATGGAGCAGCCGGCTCCGGCGGCAGGGGACACTGGAGATGTAGCAGTTAGCCCGGCTTCCGCCTCGCCTTTTGAGCCGCGCAAGGAGCCTAATGCTTCGCGCAGCAGCCAGCCATTGGACACAGCCATTCCTGACGTGCGGCATTCCGGCCTGCATCTTACCGAAATGCCGCGAATTCCGAAGATCGAGGTGGAGCAAGCCGGTTCTGGCCGTTCCGAGCAGTATATTGATGTGACGCCAATTCGAAATACGATTGCCCGGAACATGCGTCAAAGCGTCTCTGAAATTCCGCATGCCTGGACGATGATCGAGGTCGATGTGACCAATCTAGTTCTGCTGCGCAGCAAGGTGAAGGATGAGTTCAAGCGCAAAGAGGGAGTCAACCTGACCTACCTTGCTTTTCTGCTGAAGGCGGTCGTCAGTGCGATCAAGGATTACCCGATTATGAACTCCTACTGGGCTGTAGACAAGATCGTTGTCAAGCGGGATATCAATCTGTCGCTGGCTGTAGGCACCGAGGACTCTGTGATGACTCCCGTCATCAAGAATGCAGATCAAAAAAACATTGCCGGCCTTGCCCGGGAAATCGAGGAGCTGGCCCGCAAAACCCGAGAAGGCAAGCTCACGCTGGATGATATGCAGGGAGGGACCTTCACGGTGAATAATACCGGGTCCTTTGGCTCTATATTGTCCTATCCGATCATTAACTATCCACAGGCTGCGATCCTCACCTTTGAATCGATTGTGAAGAAGCCTGTCGTCATTAATGACATGATTGCGGTCCGGTCGATGGCAAACCTGTGCCTGTCACTGGATCATCGAATTCTGGATGGTGTCATTTGCGGACGATTCCTGCAGCGGGTCAAGGATAATCTGGAGGGCTTTACACCGGATACCAAGCTGTATTAATTCATCCCGTTCTGTTGAAGGTGGTAGATACAATGACAAAAGCGCTCGATGTGACCTATACGCCTCAGCTGGACTATGCGGCCGCCTGGGACCTGCAGAAAGCACGCGCCTCCCAGATTGATCAGGGACAATCGAATGAGGCTTTGATGCTGCTCCAGCATCCGCCTACCTATACCATGGGCTCTCAGCGCCATCCGGAGCATCTGCTTCTGGATGAGCGCGAGCTCAAGGAGCGGGGAATTACGCTGTTTGAGATTGACCGTGGCGGGGATATTACGTATCATGGCCCCGGGCAACTGGTCGGGTACCCGCTGCTGCTCCTGGAGGGAGGCAAGCAGCTGGATCTGCACGGCTATCTTCGCAGCCTGGAGCAGGTCATCATGAACTATCTAGAGCAGTTTGGGATTCAGTCCTGCAGAAAGCCGGAATATACGGGGGTCTGGGTCGGTGACGCCAAGATCTGTGCCATTGGGGTGAAGTTTAATAAGGCGCGGCAGCACCGTGGCTTTATTACGAGCCATGGTTTTGCGCTTAACATTAAGGATCAGGTGAAGCAGGAAGGCTTTGCCGGCATCGTTCCGTGTGGAATTCAGCAGTATGGCATTACCTCGCTGGAAGAGTGTACCGGAGGGGAAATCGACATGGAGGAAGCGGCCCGGGAGATTACAGCATGCTTCACCCGGGTATTTCCTTATGAGGCTAAGCTGCCGCCTGATTGGTCTTGAATTGATGTATTCAGGGGGCGCTATGGCACAAGCAGAGGTTCGAGCACAATAAACAGGGTAGAGCCGATCATAGCGGCCAGCATGAGGTAGATGACGATGCGAAACCATTTTTTTTGCTGCATGATGCTACTCCTTTAATTTTGAGTTCATGAACGGATGCAGGTTGTCCCCGACGGTTCAACGTTTAGACTTATTGTAACTTATCAGAGAAAGCGAGGGAAGTCCAGTGGTAAACCGGGAACGAATCCTGAATGAATTTATGGAGCTTGTCTCCATTGATAGTGAAACCGGGCACGAGGAACAGATCAGTGAAGTACTGAAAAAAAAATTCGGCGCGCTGGGCCTTCAAGTGCAGGAGGATGATTCCAAAGAGCGAACAGGTCATGGCTCGGGCAACCTCATTGTAACCTGGGAGGCGGAGCAGGCTGAGCATGCTCCCAAGCTCTTATTCACCTGTCATATGGACACCGTAACACCAGGGAAAGGGGTGAAGCCGGAGCTCGGGGAAGACGGATATATCCGCAGTGACGGAACTACGATCCTGGGTGCGGATGATAAAGCAGGGCTTGCCGCATTGCTGGAAAGCATCCGGGTGGTTCAGGAGAACAACCTGCCTCATGGTCAGATTCAGTTCGTCATAACAGCCGGAGAAGAGTCTGGACTTGTCGGCTCTCGGGCATTGCAGCCGGATCTGCTTGACGCTGATTTTGGCTTCGCCCTTGACTCGAACGGAGAGGTTGGCTCTGTTGCCGTATCGGCGCCTACCCAGGCGCGCATCCAGATGGTCATTCATGGCAGGTCAGCACATGCCGGAGTCAACCCCGAGGACGGCATCAGCGCCATTCAGGTCGCCGCAAAGTCGATTGCTGCGATGAAGCTGGGCCGGATCGATAAAGAGACGACAGCCAACATTGGCAAGTTTCAAGGCGGTGGACCAACAAACATCGTGTGTGACTACGTACAGATTGATGCAGAGGCACGCAGTATCGTCCAGGAGAAGGTAGAGCAGCAAATCTCGAATATGCGGGAAGCGTTGGAAACGACGGTACGCGAGTATGGAGCCAAAAGTGAGTTTCGCAGCGAAATTATTTACCCGGCATACAGCTACAACGAGCATGACGAGGTTGTTCAGCTTGCGAAGCGAGCCATTGAGGCGGCCGGCCTGAAGCTTAGCCTGTTTACTTCGGGAGGCGGGAGTGATGCCAATGTATTTAACGGACTTGGCATTCCGACGGTGAATCTGGCGGTAGGCTATGAGAACATCCATACCACGAAAGAGCGTATCCATGCGGATAATCTTGTAAAGGCAGCCACAATTGTTCTTTCTCTTTTTCAAGAGACTCAGCATTGAGGCGCATTAAGAAGCACGCATAAAAAGGGGCTGTCCCACAAGATCTAGGGTCTTGCGGGATGGCCTCGTTTGCTCATAACCTGTTGAAGAAGACGGCAATAGACCCTAAAAAAGACATGGCGGTGCTGGGATCCCCTCCCTGACTCCACCATGTCTTTATGTTTTGCTTCAGATCTCACTCAAGTGAGCTGCCTCTTTAAACAAGAATCTACTTTGATATGCTCCCCTTTGTTATTGTATGGAGCATCCTTCACTAGTTTAAGCATGCCGCCTGGCGGGGGGCTGTTTCTCTTCTAAGCTGACCCGGTGTCCAGGAGGTATGCCAGCCGCTGCTTTCGAGCACATGCAGCGCACTGTGGATGCATTCCATATAACGAACCACCTGTTCTTGAGCCGCGGGTGACGAACACAGCTTCTCAATCCGGGCGGATAACGAGCTTAGTGAAGCCTGAAGGCAGCATGCTGCTTCACCGTATTTGGCAAGCATGAGGTGAGGGCTTTGCAAGCGGAGCAGCTTAAACGCACTTGCGCCTTCTGCATATAGATGCTGATCGTAAAGCAGCTCGGCGCGAATCATCTGGATTCTTGCAGCCTCACAATGAGTCAGCTCGGAGCTGCTAAGATGGATATGCTGCAGACGCTCCAGTGCACTCTTGAAGTACCCTTCCTCATAAAGAAGTTGAATCAGCAGCAGTTCCCCGCTTCTTCCTTCACGTTGTAATAGCTGCTCGGCCTCAGCAAGCATGCCTAGCGCTATAGCCGTGTTAGCCATTTGCTGGCGAAAGCTAGGGGCGCTGTCTCCAGCCGGTTCTGGAACAATCCCGTGTAATCTCCACTGGCAGAGCAGCAAGGCATGATTGGCGAAGCTGGACTCCTCGGATGTGAGCAGGCTTGGGCTTGCATCCTGACCTTGAAGCCATTGCAGAATCAATGACACGGCATCCTCCAGACGCCGGCACAGAATCAGGCATTGAATATGCCTGATTCTGTCTCCGCCTGTCAGAGCAGGCACCGAGTCATAGCAGCGGGCAGCTTCGGCATAAGCGCCGATATACATTAAGGCTTCCCCTGCGGCCTGCGGCGGGACAAGCTGAAGGACATCCTCAGACCTAAAACGCTCGTAAATTTCTGAATCTGACCATTTATTCTTATGAAGCAGCGCGGCCCACTCCTGTAACGCCGGCAGAATATCGCCGCCTCCCAGCAGCAAGGCTTGTCTGAAGGCTTGATCGGCTTCGGCAGCACGATTTAATTTGGCTTGAATTCTTCCGTAGTGCATCCATAGCTCCGATGGAGTGGCCTGGCCGGCCGGGTGATGTCCTTGAACCGGTAAATCCAGGGCGGCTGCCTTAAAGCAGGACAGCGCTTTATGAAGCCTTCCGCGTCTCTCGTACCACTGACCGAGTGCAAAAGGCTGTGACGGTGCTGGTTCATGTTCGTAATTCCAATCCATAAGTTCTCTCATAGGCAACCTCCCATGTATAGAACACTCGTAAAGGGAAAAAGTCATGGTGAAAGTACGAAAAAAATAGAAAAAAGTCGAAAATTAAGTACATAGTCCTAAGACTAGAGGTTACTTTTCGCGTTTATACATCATTTTGTCGTGGATCAAATCTTGGATTCGGGCATCTGGACCCCAGGTCTGCTGCCATTGCTTCAGCATGATTTTAATCTGCCAGGCCTGTCCCACCCAGTGAATCGAATTTGTGCCGCGATAGCTCTTCATGCCTGTTTCCTTCTTTCATCGAAAGTTTGATATAATACACCCTATGCAAAAGCATGGTCAGACATGACGTTTTTATACCAAGGAGGTTATTTTACATGAGCCCATCTGCGGATTCCCGTCACCCCGCGAATGAAGCGCTAGATGAAAGCACCATTTCCAGCGATTCTATTTTTAATGGCAAGATCATTTCTCTTCAGGTTGATACCGTGATGCTGCCGGATGGCAGTATGGCTACGAGAGAGGTTGTGCGGCACCCGGGAGCTGTTGCCGTCCTTGCGCTTCATCAGGACAAAATGCTAGTCGTGGAGCAGTATAGGCAGCCCCTTGGCCGGACAGAGGTCGAAATTCCTGCTGGCAAGCTGGAGCCGGGAGAGGATCCGCTGGAAGCCGCGAAAAGAGAGCTTCAAGAAGAAACGGGCTACTCTTGCGGAACGATCCGGAAGCTGCAATCCTTTTACACCTCGCCCGGCTTTGCCGACGAGATCATTCATTTATATCTGGCTGAGGAGCTTCAGGCCGGAGCGATGCAGCCCGACGAGGATGAATTCCTGGAGATGACGGAGGTTACGCTGGAGGAGGCGGAGCGCCTGATTCAGGAGGAGCGGATTAGCGATGCCAAAACGATCATGGCTGTCTACGCCTGGAAAATATACAAGCTGACCGGGAGCCTTTAGGTGTCCACAGCGAATCTGGATCACCTGCAGCCCTATTATGGTGACTTCCATATTCACATTGGCAGAGCGGGCAACGGGCAGTCTGTCAAGATCAGCGGCAGCAAAAATCTAACCTTTGAAGCTATAGCCAAAGAGGCCGCGGAGCGCAAGGGCATCCATATGATCGGGATCATTGACTGCCATTCTCCTTCTGTACAGGCAGATATTGAGGCTTGCTTGCGCGACGGTGTGATGCAGGAGCTTGCAGGCGGAGGGATTGCCTATGAGAACACGGTCATTCTGTTAGGCTGTGAGCTTGAAGTTGCGATTCCGGAGCTGGGAGCCTGCCATGTGCTTGTTTATTTGCGGACGCTTGCGGACATGAAGAGCTTTACATTATGGATGTCTCGTTCTATGAAAAATGTTCAGCTTAGCTCTCAGCGCTTGTATGTTGAGCCGCGGAGCCTGCAGAGGGAGGTTGCGGAGCGCGGAGGGCTGCTCATTCCGGCACATATCTTCACGCCGTATAAAGGCCTTTACGGCAGTATGTCAGACCGGATGGAGCGTGTGCTGGACCCTTCACTCATTTTTGCGGTCGAGCTGGGCTTGAGTGCGGATACCTCTATGGCAGGTTTGCTGTCTGAGCTGGATGAGTTTACGTTTCTGACAAATTCGGATGCCCATTCCCTCTCTAAAATCGGCCGTGAGTACAATGTCCTGTTATTGGATCATCCGTCGTATGACGAATTTGTCATGGCTATCCAGCGCAAAAAAGGACGACGGGTTGTCCGGAATTACGGACTGGACCCCCGGCTGGGTAAATATCATCGGACCTTTTGCCGTAGCTGCGGCAGTGTCCTGGAGGAGCATTTCAATCATTCCACACCACATCGCTGCCCGCTGTGCGGAAGCCTGAACCCCGTTCAAGGCGTGCTGGATCGAATTCTTTCCATTGCGGACCGGAGGGAGCCTGTCGTTCCTGTGCACCGCCCGCCATATCTTGTTCAGGTACCGCTGGAATTCCTTCCGGGCTTGGGAAAAGTCACGCTGAAACGGCTCCTGGCCGCCTTCGGAAGCGAAATGGCGATCCTTCATCAGGCTTCTGAAGAGGAGCTTACCAGGACTGCGGGAGCAGCCATTGCTCGTCATATTCTGATGGCTCGCCGCGGTACGCTGCAGCTATCCTCCGGCGGCGGCGGTGTTTACGGGAGAATTACAAAGCCTAGCTAGCTTTATTAAAACCTTTCTTTTGGAACCTCGGTTTTCCGTGAAATCTGGAAACCGAGAACAGAAGAAAGGTTTTTTTTGCAATAAAAGGGAACCCTTTCTCGCCTTATGCAGTCTTATTGTCAGAGGTGATTGATTTGGACATAAATATTCCATGCATGGATAAAGATGCGGCGGTTGAGGTGTGCACATTTATGCAATTCGGCGGGAGGTTTACGCCCCGCCGTCATAGGAGGCCAAGCTATGTCATAGAGTGTAGGGAGAGACCTTCTGAAAGGAGCGTATAATCCCGATGACATGGTTGCGTCAAAGCCTGAAGGACCAGCTGCCGCTCTACGTGTTCGTGGCCGTCCTGTTTCTCGTTGGCGTGCTGTTCGGGGCGCTGATGGTCAATGCATTGTCCCTGGAGCAGCAGCAGGATCTCGCGGGATATCTTCAGCATTTGTTTGTGAGTCTAGGCGATAGCGGCAGCGATGCCCCGCCAGACTTCCGCAGCATTGCTGTCCTGCATATAAAGTGGATCGGACTGATCTTCCTGCTTGGTCTGTCGGTAATCGGGCTGCCGGGCATTCTAGTGCTTGATTTTTTAAAAGGGGTGCTGATCGGCTTCACCGTAGGATACATGGTCGGACAATACGCCTGGAAAGGGCTGCTCTTTGCGCTCGTTTCTGTCGTTCCGCACAATCTGCTTCTCATTCCGGTGCTGTTAATCAGCAGCGTGGCCGCTATGGGATTCTCCTTGTATATTATACGAAGCCGCCTGCTTTCCCAGAAGGGAGGAAGCCTGAAGAAGCCCTTTGCCGCTTATGCAGGTGTTATGGCTCTGATGGCCCTGCTCATGCTGGTGGCGGCGTCGCTGGAGACCTGGATTTCTCCCCAGATGATGAGGTGGGTCGCGCCTTTACTGCTGACGTCATGAGGCCCTGTTTGACTGTGAAAACCGTTTGACTTTGTTTGTAAAGTCCCCCTATAATGAAGGAAGTGACAATTGCGTGCAGTGATTTCCAAGGGGGAGGGGAACGATGGAAGCACGGATCGACAAAATCAAACAGCAGTTACAATCCCAAGGCTATAAATTAACGCCCCAAAGGGAAGCCACCGTCAGCGTATTGTTGGAGAATGAGGACGATCATCTCAGCGCAGAAGATGTGTTTATGCTCGTCAAAGAGAAAGCTCCTGAAATCGGCCTGGCGACCGTGTACCGGACCCTGGAGCTCTTGAGTGAGCTGCATGTGGTCGAGAAGATTAACTTCGGTGACGGCGTTGCCCGGTACGATCTGCGTACAGATACATCGAAGCATCATCACCATCATCTAATATGTACTCAATGCGGAAGCATGGACGAGATCCGTGAGGATTGGCTGGGACCTTTGGAGGAACGGCTGGAGAAGGAATTTAATTTTACCGTTCATGATCACCGGCTTGATTTCCACGGCATCTGTTACCGATGCAAGGAGAAGGACAGCCCGGATCATGGTGAACAGGCCTAACCGGCTATAAAGGAATGGATTAGAAACTCACGCGACAGAACAGCCCTCTTGCGGAAAGAACATTTCCGGGAGGGCTTTTTTTGAGGCCTTTGAGACTGCTGCGGCGTGAGGGTGATGGAAGCACGGGTTCACGGCTGTCATTTGCGTTTAGTGAATGATAGGCCCTCTGCCAAGCCAGACCAGGCTCTTCCAAGACGTTCGGTCATACCCGGGACAGATGCTTCATAATCTGGTAGGGATACCATCTGCGTGTAGGGGGTCTGTGAATGATTATTTCAATTCGAAAAATAGGGGCGTTTCTTCGTTTTACCATGGCGTTTGCGATGCTCACCCTGATGTTTTATGTCCTGCTGGACTGGGCTGGCAGCTGGATGATTCCGCCTGATCCGTACCGGGTGCCTGTCGGACATGCAATCAAGGCCTTTAACCCGAATGATCTGCCGAGCCATTCCTTCTCGCCTGGTGATCGGCTCAAGCTGTATTATTGGTATGGAGAGTAAAGCGAGTGGTATATGAAGGCGGAGTGAAGGAGCAGAATATGCAATGAAAGAGCACCTGGAAAGCTATATCACGTACATGGCGGACGAGAAAGGCTTGAGTCCCAGCACGCTGGCTTCCTATCGCAATGATATTACAGGATTTATGGAATATGCCGCCGAGCGGGGCACGGAGCATCTGGTGGATGTAAACCGGACGCAGCTCAGTCTGTATATCGGGCATCTGAAGCAGCAGGGGAGAGCGGTATCCACAGTTATGCGGAGCATCGTATCGCTGAAATCTTTTTTTCAATATCTGGTTAGAAATCAGATGCTGCAGCAGGATCCCTCTGTGCATTTGGAATCGCCCAAAGCCGAGCGTAAAACGCCAAGCACATTGACCATCGAGCAGGTAGACAGCCTGTTGTCAGCCCCTGCTGCAGCAACTGCGTCGGGAGCCCGGGATAAGGCGATGCTGGAGCTGCTCTATGCTGCAGGGATTCGCGTGTCGGAGCTTATCAATCTGGATGTGGAGGATGTTCACACCGAGCTGAGATTTATCCGCTGCAAAGGCAGCTCCGGTAAAGAGCGGATTTTACCGGTGAGCCCACTAGCAGCCCAGTGTGTGAAGCATTATGTAGATGAGCACCGCCTCAAGCTGCTGAAGCAAGAGGATCGTGAACCGGCACTGTTTCTGAACAGCCGGGGACAGCGGCTAAGCCGCCAGGGATTCTGGAAAATCCTGAAGAAGTACAGCCAGGAGGCGGGGATTAAGGGAGACATCACGCCTCATACTCTTAGGCATTCCTTCGCGGTTCATTTGCTGGATAATGGAGCAGATTTACGCTCCGTGCAGGAGATGCTGGGTCATTCTGATTTATCGACGACCCAAATCTACCTGACGTCCCGCAGAAGCAGCATGAAGGAGGTCTACGACCATTTTCATCCCCGGGCCGGGAAGCCGCAGTGATGATCTTGCAATAGACGACCCCCAATTGGTGTAATGAACGATTCAGACTACAAGGCCAAGGAGTGATTGAATATGACACTATCCCATACCACACCGTTTCGCAGAATCTGCCTGATTGTTCTTGACAGCGTAGGGATCGGAGAAGCGCCGGATGCGAATAAGTTCGGAGATGAAGGAGCGCATACCCTGCGCCACATATTAGAGCATAACCCCCATTTACAGCTGCCGAATTTGCAGAAGCTGGGACTGGGTAACATTGAAGGTCTGCCGCAGGTAAGTGCTGCGACTCAGCCCAAGGCTTATTTTGGCAAAATGCAGGAGGCTTCGGTGGGCAAAGACACGATGACCGGGCACTGGGAGCTGATGGGCCTCAAGGTGGAGACTCCGTTTAACACTTACGAGAACGGCTTTCCATCAGCCTTGATTGCTCAATTCGAGCAGGCGACCGGACGCAAGGTGCTGGGCAACAAGCCGGCCTCCGGCACTGAAATTATTGAAGAATACGGCGAAGAGCAGATGAGGACAGGCTCCTGGATCGTCTACACATCGGCGGATAGTGTATTTCAGATTGCTGCTCACGAGGAGGTTATCCCGCTGGAAGAGCTGTACCGGGCGTGTGAAATAGCCCGGACGCTGACATTGCAGCCGGGATTCTCAGTGGGACGAGTCATTGCAAGGCCTTATACAGGCCAGCCCGGACAATTCAAACGAACGCCAAACCGGCATGATTATGCGGTCAAGCCGCCGGAGCCTACCGTAATGAATGCGTTGGCAAGGCAGGAGCTGGATGTAATTGCGGTTGGCAAGATCAGCGATATTTTTACGAATGAAGGGGTTACGCAATCCTATCCAACCAAGAGCAATCAGCACGGTGTCGAGGAAACGATCAGCCAGCTGAGCAAGGATTTCCACGGTCTGCTGTTTACGAATCTTGTGGATTTCGATTCGCTGTACGGTCATCGCCGCGATCCAGCAGGCTATGGACAGGCGCTGAAGGAGTTTGATGATGCTCTGCCGGATCTCTTAAATCAGCTGAAGAACGACGATCTGCTCATTCTGACCGCGGACCACGGGAACGATCCGGTTCATGCCGGGACGGACCATACCCGGGAGTTTGTGCCTTTGCTCGCATACAGCCCGGGGCTCACGCAAACGGGAGATCTGGGCTTGAGAAGTACGTTCTCCGATGTCGGCGCCACGATCGCCGATAACTTCAAAGCCAAGATGCCGGAGCACGGTCAAAGCTTTTTGGAACAACTGAAATAAACACGCTAAACTTTAGGGAGAGGTGCATGAAATGACAGCAACACAAGGTCAAAAGATTCAAGAAGCAGCAGCTTATATTGCAGGCAAAGGGGGCGTGAAGCCGGAGGTGGGACTGATCCTGGGCTCCGGCCTCGGCGTGCTGGCGGATTTGCTGACAGATACCGTGTCAATTCCTTATCACGAAATTCCTCATTTCCCGGTATCGACAGTGGAAGGCCATGACGGCGAGCTGCTGCTGGGATTCATCCAGGAGCGTCCAGTCGTCATGATGAAGGGCCGTTTTCATATGTATGAGGGCTACGGCCCGGAGCTGACGGCCTTTCCGGTAAGAGTCATGAAGCAGCTCGGCGTGCAAAGCCTGCTCGTTACGAATGCAGCCGGCGGTGTAAACATGGATTTTGAGCCAGGCAATCTGATGCTGATTACGGATCATCTGAACATGACCGGAGTCAATCCGTTGACCGGTCCCAATGATCAGTCACTCGGCGTGCGCTTTCCGGATATGTCGGAGGCCTACAGCCGCCGCCTTCGCCGCCTCGCTTTGAGCACGGCGGAGCAGCGCGGTATTTCGCTGCAGCAGGGCGTGTATGCGGGGCTGCTTGGCCCTACCTACGAGACGCCGGCAGAAATCCGGATGCTGCGTACCCTGGGGGCAGATGCAGTAGGAATGTCTACCGTTTCAGAGGTTATAGTCGCCCGTCATGCCGGTCTGGAGGTGCTGGGCATTTCCTGCATCAGCAATATGGCAGCAGGCATTCTGGACCAGCCGTTATCTCATGACGAGGTCATGGAGACCGCGGAAATGGTCCGGGAGACCTTCCTGGATCTCGTGACGGCCATTATTCCTGGAATGTAAACGTGACAATTACTCGCTAGAACAGAGGCTCGGAACCGTGCTTGGTGCACGGTTCCAGGCCTTTTTTACATGTCCAAAGAAGTAAATATTATGGTATGCATCTCGGGAATTGGAATAATCTAGTGACAACCTGACGACAATGGATTCATAACCGCATCTGCGGCTAGCTGTAACCTATGTCAGGAGGGGACCTCGTGAAAAAAACATTGATAGCCGGTCTGTTAGCGGTTTGCATGCTGCTCCATGCTGCTCCCGGTTATGCTGAAGAAAAGACAGCCGGACAGAACGCGGGCAGTGAGCTGGCTCCGAATGCGCGCTCCGCGGTGTTGCTGGATGCCGATACAGGCACAATCATTTATGAAAAGAACAGCCATGATAAGCTGCCACCGGCCAGCATTACCAAGATTATGACCATGCTGCTGACCATGGAGGCCATTCATGAAGGGCGGCTCAAGTGGACCGATCTCGTTCGCACGAGTGAGTATGCCGCATCCATGGGAGGATCGCAGATTTTTCTGGAGCCGGGTGAAGAGATGACGGTGGAAGAGATGCTGAAGGGCATTGCGATGGCTTCCGGAAATGATGCCTCAGTGGCTATGGCGGAGAAGATTGCCGGGTCGGAGGAAGAATTTGTTCGCATGATGAATGAAAAGGCAGCAGAGCTCGGCATGAAGGATACTCATTTTGTCAACTGTAATGGACTGCCTGCCGAGAATCATTATAGCTCCGCCCACGACATTGCACTCATGAGCCGTGAGCTGCTGCAATATGAGGGTATTACGAAATATACAGGAGCCTATCAGGATTATTTGCGCAAGGACTCCGAGAAGCCCTTTTGGCTCGTCAATACGAACAAGCTGGTACGCTTCTATGCCGGCGCAGACGGACTGAAAACCGGGTATACGTCAGAAGCCAAGTTCTGCTTGTCTGCCACAGCGCAGCGGGACGGCCTACGTGCAGTGGCGGTCGTGCTGGGAGCACCGGATACGAAAATCAGAAATGCTGAAATATCTAAAATGTTCGATTACGCGTTCGCCCAGTATCAAATGCATGCCGTGTTCAAAAAGGGCGAGATGCTGGGTACCGTCAAGGTCTCCAAAGGCTCCGAGCCTCAAATTCAGCTGCAGGCGGAGCAGGATTACCGCGTTCTTGTAAAAAAAGGCGGTAAAACCGAGGAGCTGCGTCATGAGATTGTTCTGCCTGAAAGCATTGCTGCTCCGGTCACAGAAGGCCAGGTGCTCGGGACGCTGAAGGTGTATCAGGGAGAGGCGCTGATCAAGGAATTTGAGCTGACCTCCTCCTCAGCAATTCAGAGAGCCGGGTTCTGGAAGCTGTTCAAGCGCACGACCCAGCAGCTGTTTCATGTAGATTCATAGGGGTTTTCTTCTAGTTTTGTCGGGGAGCAGGAAAGTGAAATCACTTCGTAGAAATCCTTGTTCAAGTCAGGGAGGAGAGTGAGCAAGCATGAATTTAAACGTAGATATGGAGCATCAGCGCCACGTGCTGATCGTCAGGCTGTCAGGGGAGCTGGATCACCATACGGCAGATCTGGTCCGAATGCAGCTGGATGAGGCGATTTCACGGCGGCAGACGGAGCATCTGGTGCTGAGCTTTAAAGAATTGGAGTTTATGGACAGCTCGGGACTCGGTGTAATCCTGGGTCGTTACAAGATTATAAAGCAAAAGGGCGGAAAAATGGCGGTATGCGATGTGAAGCCGGCGGTGTACCGCCTGCTGGAAATGTCGGGCCTGTTTAAGATTATGCCGATCTATGAAGACGAGGCTACTGCACTTTCGGGTTTGGAGGTTGTGTCATGAGTGAAGCACAAGCACAGCATAATTTCATGACGCTTGAATTCGCGGCAAAATCAGAGAATGAAGGCTTTGCCCGGGTCGCCGTGGCAGCCTTTATCTCTCAGCTGGACCCAACCATGGATGAGCTGAGTGACCTGAAGACCGTCGTGTCCGAGGCCGTGACCAACTGCATTATTCATGGCTATGACAGTGATCCCCAGGGTAAAGTGCGGATTCAAGCGTCCATTGACGGGGACTTTATCACGTTGATTATTGAGGACCGTGGTCAGGGAATTGAGGATCTGGAGATGGCGAAGCAGCCGCTGTATACCTCCAAGCCGGAGCTGGAAAGATCAGGCATGGGCTTTACGATCATGGAAAATTTCATGGATGAATTCGATGTTGTCAGTGAGCCGGGATCCGGCACCGCGATCAAAATGAAAAAAAGGATTGAATCCAAGAAAGCTTTGTATAATTAGGGGTTGGACACATGGATGCCGATGTGAAGAAAGCTTCGCAGACTTATTTGGACGACGCTGAGGTTAAACGTTTGATCGCACTTAGCCAAAGCGGAGATAATGTGGCCCGGGATACACTGGTGAATTGTAACATTCGTCTGGTCTGGTCGGTGGTGCAGCGCTTTATGAACCGCGGATATGAGCCGGAGGATTTGTTTCAGATTGGCTGTATCGGACTGCTGAAATCTGTGGACAAATTTGATCTCAGCTATGACGTGAAATTCTCAACCTATGCTGTACCGATGATTATCGGCGAGATTCAGCGCTTTCTCCGTGATGACGGGACGCTGAAGGTCAGCCGCTCGCTGAAGGAAATGGCGAACAAGGTGCGCAAGAAGAGGGACGAGCTCTCCAAGCATCTTGACCGACTCCCGACCGTGAAGGAGGTCGCTGAGGAGCTGGGCGTCACCCCGGAGGAGGTTGTGTTTGCACAAGAGGCGAACAAGCCTCCCACCTCGATTCATGAAACCGTGTTTGAGAACGACGGAGATCCTATTACCTTGATGGATCAGATCGCCGACGAATCTCAGGAACGGTGGTTTGACAAGCTGGCTCTCAATGAGGCCATTGAAGGACTCTCCGAACGGGAGCGGCTGATTGTCTACTTGCGGTACTACCGTGACCAGACTCAGTCGGAGGTAGCCTCGCGGCTGGGAATTTCCCAGGTGCAGGTTTCCAGGCTGGAGAAAAAAATTCTTCAAAACATCAAAAATCAGATTGCCCAGTAGCGAAAGGGCCGTCACTCCAGATGCAGGGTCTGGCAGTGGCGGTCCTTTTTGCGATACAAGCCTGGCTTGAACTGGAAAAGCTTCAAAGAGTAGAACCGACTTGAATTTCCCATACTAAAAGCAATTTAGCAGTGAAGGAGTGTTTTTGGATGAACAGGAATCCCGCTCCGACCATATTTGTTCAGCTTCGCAGCCGAATCTCACTTCCGCGCAGTCAGCCTATTATGCTGGGTCAGGTTGCTTTTCTCATCTGTGACCGCGAATGGGAGGAGCCGCTTCGTAATCTGGTGATCGCTGTGCCCAAGGAGAAGGAAGGCAATCGCCTGCTGCTGGATCTTATTCAGATCATCCCGAAGATTCTGATGCTGATCCCTGGTGCCCGCATCGAGCCGATGGGACATAATCATACGCTGATTGAGCTGACGGGAAGAGAGGCCAAGCCGTCCTGGATCTGGTTTCCACTCGTCTGGCTGCTGCTGTTCTTCGGCTCCGCGCTGACGATTATGAACTTCCACGCGGATGTGAACATGCTGGAGGTGCAGGTTCGGATTGTGGAGATGGTCACCGGGGAGCGGGATGAGCATCCGTATCTGTTTCAGACGGCATATTCGCTCGGGATTGGCTTCGGGATGACCGTTTTTTTTAACCATCTGTTCAAGAAAAAATGGAATGAAGAGCCGACCCCGCTGGAAGTGGAAATGTTTCTGTATCAAGAAAATCTCGACCAGTTTGTCGTAGCCGAGGAATATCGCAGCCGCACAACGCATATTGGGCCTTCGTCAGGGAGACGGCGGTAATGCTCAAGCTTCATGATGCACTGTCTATTCTGCTTGGCGTTGCCGGCGGCGTTGCCGTGGGAGGCGGAGTGATCGCCCTGATCATCGTGCTGGATATTATTCCGAGGCTGGCTCAGTTAACGCGCACCTATCACCGGGTTCACTGGTACGAGGGTGCACTGATCGGCGGCTCGCTGATCGGAACACTGGCGGATTTCTGGCATTGGAGTATTCCGTTGGGACGGATTACCAGCACTTTGATCGGATTATGGTGCGGCATCTTTATCGGACTGCTGGCTGCGGCGCTGACGGAGGTGCTGAATGTCCTGCCGATTCTCGCCAAAAGGCTGAAGATGACAGGGTATTTATTCGGCCTGCTCATGGCGATGGTAGCCGGAAAGGTCGCAGGCTCACTGTTTGACTGGTTTATTTACAGGCCTTAGCCCATCCCCATCAAGGAGGAGAATGACGATGGAAGAAATGGAAGACAAATCGACCGGATTCGGCAGAGAAGAGGTTCCCCCGGTTCCGCCAAGCGTCATGAAAGAAATGAAGGAGAAGGCCCATCTGGAAAAAAGAGATGCCGAAACCTCGGCCAATACAGAGGAATCGGTAGAATACTGGCTGGGAAAGGATGAAATCCCCGTCAGGCTGAAGGATTTAAAGAGCGCTCTGGAGGATATTGTCGGTCTGAACCGCTCCTTTGACATCGTGCTGCGGGAAATGGTCATCGGAGGCCGAAGCACCGCGATCTTGTTCGTCAATGGCCTGATTAACAGTGACGTGACGACATTGATCCTGAACCGGCTGACCCTGCTGGACACCCAGGATTTAAAGTCTCATCCGGTCCAAGCGATCAAGAACCAGTATATTCCGTTCGTTCAGGTAGCTGACACGCTGAAGCTGAGCGAGGCGATCAACGAGGCTTTGGTAGGCCAAAGTGCCATCTTTATAGAAGGCGAGAACCGGGCGATTATCCTGGATACCCGCAGCTATCCGTCGCGTAGTCCGGCAGAGCCGGAGGTGGAGCGTGTCGTCCGCGGAGCGCGCGACGGCTTCACCGAAACCCTGCTCACGAACATCAACCTGATCCGCAGGCGGGTGCGTGACCCGGGACTGAACTGTGAGATTATGAAGGTCGGACGGCGGACACAGACGGATGTTGCCATTGTTTTTGTGGATGATATCGTCGATCAGGTTCAGGTGGAAGCCATCCGCGACAAGATTAACAAGCTGGACCTGGAAGGACTTCCGCTGGCGGACAAGCAGCTGGAGGAGGCCATCGTCAACCGCGGCTGGCATCCCTATCCGCTCGTCAGATACTCGGAAAGACCCGATGTAGTCGCCTCTCATTTGCTGGAGGGACGGGTCGTGGTTATGGTGGATACATCGCCCAGCGTGATGATCATGCCGACCACGTTCTTTGATTTATGTCAGCATGCCGAAGAGAACCGGCAGACGCCGTTTATGGGAACGTATTTGCGCTGGATTCGCTTTGGCGGAATACTGGCCTCCATGTTTCTGCTCCCGCTTTGGATGCTGCTGGTCGTCCATCCCGAGCTCAAGCCGCCTTTTCTCGAGATTCTCGGTCCGCAGGAGAATGCAAAGCTGCCGATCATTATGCAGTTTCTGATCATTGAGTTTGGTGTGGATCTGCTGCGGCTGGCCGCGGTGCATACACCGACGCCGCTGGCCTCAGCCATGGGCCTGATTGCTGCCATCCTGATTGGAGACATTGCGGTCAAAACCGGATTCTTCGTCAATGAGGTTATTCTGTATATGGCTGTGGCCGCGATCGGAATGTTTGCGACACCGAGCTATGAGCTGGGGCTTGCCAACCGTGCTGTCCGTTTGGTGCTGCTGATTGCGGTGGCGCTGTTCGGTGTAAAGGGCTTTGTCGCGGGGACGACGCTGCTCATTGTGCTGTTGACTACACATCGCTCGTATAACTCCTCCTACCTGTGGCCGTTTATTCCTTTTAGTGCAAAGGCTATGGGCGAGGTATTGCTCCGCAAGCCGCTGCTGTATTCCAGAAAACGCCCGTCCATCAACAAAACGAGGGACAACAGCAAGATGGGTCCTGAGATGAAGCCGGGCAATCAAACTTAATCAATACAAACGTTCTGTGTAATAATCCATTTCTTTTTGAGGGTCTTGTCTGCTATACTGTGTAGAATTACTCGATTACCCATTTTTAAAATATTGATCGGAGGAATTGCAGGCATGTTTCTACACGGTACTAGCACAATCAATGAGAATGGACATCTTGAAATCGGGGGCTGTGACACTTCAGAGCTGAAAGCCCAGTATGGCACCCCTCTTTATATTGTGGATGAGCAAGCGGTCAGAGACCGGGCAAGAGAATATATCGAAGCTTTTAAGGCGTCCGGCTTGAAATTCCAGGTGGCATATGCCAGCAAGGCGTTCTGCGTTATGGCGATGTGCCGTCTGGCAGAAGAGGAAGGCATGTCCCTGGATGTTGTATCCGACGGCGAGCTGTACACAGCGCTGCAGGCGGGCTTCCCAGCAGAGCGTATTCACTTCCATGGCAACAACAAGACGATCGAAGAGATCGAGATGGCGCTGGACGCCAAGATCGGCTGCTTTGTTGTCGACAATGAGGTGGAGCTGCACATGCTTCAGGCGATTGCCGCTGAGAAGCAGGTTCAGGTTAAAATTTTGCTGCGCGTAACCCCAGGCGTTGAGGCTCACACGCATGAATATATCTCGACCGGCCAGACAGACTCCAAGTTCGGCTTTGATATTGGTAACGGCTCTGCCTTCACGGCTGTGAAGCTGGCTTCGCAGCAAGACAATCTGGAGCTGCTGGGGCTGCATTCCCATATCGGCTCCCAGATTTTTGAGGTGGAAGGTTTCCAGATGGCAGTTCAGCGTGTGGCTGAATTTGCGGCTTCGGTAAAGGAACAGCTGGGCGTAACCTTTACTGTCGTCAACCTGGGCGGCGGCTTCGGTATCCGCTACGTGGAAGGCGATACTCCGTTGCAGGTGTCCCAATATGTGAAGGCCATTACTGATGCGGTGAAGAATCACTTTGCAGGTATCGCCGAAGAGCTGCCTGAAATCTGGGTCGAGCCAGGCCGCAGTATCGTAGGCGACGCAGGTACAACACTGTACACGGTTGGCACGAGCAAGGACATTCCAGGGGTTCGGAAATATGTAGCCGTAGACGGCGGCATGACAGACAACCCGCGTCCGGCTCTGTACGAATCCCGTTATGAAGCCATTCTCGCGAACCGCGCGAACGACAAGGTGGAAGAGACGGTATCCATCGCCGGTAAATGCTGTGAGAGTGGAGATATGCTGATCTGGGATCTGGATCTGCCGAAGGTGGAGTCCGGTGATCTGCTGGCTGTAGCCTGCACAGGTGCTTATAACTATTCCATGGCCAGCAACTACAACCGGATCCGTAAGCCGGCGGTCGTATTCGTGAAGGACGGCCAAAGTGATCTTGTGGTCCGCCGCGAAAGCCTGGAGGACATCGTTCACCTGGACGTGGTGCCTGAGCGCATCAGCAAGGAAAGTGTCCTGAAGTAATTAGCATAACCAATGCATTTCTGGGATGAAGGAGGCCCCTAAGGCGCAGGCCAAGCCGGGCCTCCTTTCCTTTGGGAGAATTATACGATACAATGGACAACGTGAGTCTTTGAGAGCAGTGCTGAGGCCGCTTGATGAGCGGCTATCATACCGTAAAGGGACGTGATTGGAATGAAAAAAGGAACCATCGAACTCGAAAACGGCGGCATGGTGGAAATTGATTTTCTGCCGGAGGAAGCGCCAAACACAGTAGCAAATTTTGAGAAGCTGGCGAACAGCGGCTTTTATAACGGACTGAGCTTTCACCGTGTAATTCCGGGCTTTGTGGCTCAAGGCGGCTGCCCTGTAGGCAACGGCACGGGCGGTCCTGGCTACACCATTAACTGTGAAACAGCTACCAACACTACGAAGCATGAGACGGGTGTACTGTCCATGGCACACGCGGGACGCAACACCGGCGGCAGCCAGTTCTTCATCGTCTATTCCCCGCAGCCTCACCTGGACGGCGTGCACACTGTTTTTGGTAAAGTAACCAGCGGTATGGAGCATGTTAACAATGTGAAGCCTGGCGACAAGATGAAGGAAGTCAAGGTTTGGGAAGCGTAGAAACAATTAGCAAGGAAGCAGCCCTCTCAGGCAGTATGTGTCTGAGAGGGCTTTTTTTGGGCTGATCCTTGCTAAGCGCTTTTCGCCTCATTGTTGCTTTATTAATTTTAAATATGGTAACATGACTTCATAGGTTGCAAAGTATAGCTGAATATCATATCCTTCGGGGCAGGGTGAAATTCCCTACCGGCGGTGATGGACGGAGAGTGCACGCTGTGCAGATGTCTCTTCGAACTCAGTCCGTGACCCGTCTCTACTTCGTAGAGCCGGTGGACCTGGTGCAAATCCGGGACCGACAGTATAGTCTGGATGGGAGAAGGAGAAGAGCGCATAGCACTTTATTTGTGCTGTGCCTCACTGAGAAATCATTGCTTTCCTGTGTGTCAAATTTCACAAAGATAACGATACAAGACTTGCCGGAGGGCATGATTGCCTTTCTCTGCTTTTCTTTGCGTTGCTTTGAGCTGTTTGTCACCGGAATGATTTTTGGTGTACTCCCATTAAACATGCCCTGATCTGGATAAACCCCAGACTCAGGGCTTTTTGTATTCTTAAAGGTTCATTTTGTAACAGCTAGATCATTTCAAAGTGGGTGAGTGGGCAATGCAAGTGATGAACGATGAATACTATATGGCTCTTGCCCTGGATTTGGCAGACAAAGCGCAGGGACAGACCGGAATCAACCCTGTCGTGGGCTGTGTTGTCGTGAATCAAGGCCGGCTGGCTGGTGTAGGTACTCATCTGGAGCGAGGAACGCCTCATGCCGAGGTGCATGCGCTCAATATGGCAGGGGAGCTTGCTGCAGGCAGTACGGTCTACGTTACACTGGAGCCGTGCAGCCATTATGGCAAGACGCCGCCCTGCAGTGAACGTCTGATTGCCGAAGGTGTTTCCCGCGTGGTGATTGCGATGCAGGATCCGAATCCTCAGGTTGCAGGACGAGGAATCCAAATGCTTCAGGCAGCAGGGATTCAGGTGGAGACGGGCGTCCTGGAGGCGCGCGCTGTGAGCTTGAATGAGGCTTTTATCAAATATATTACGACCGGTATGCCTTATGTTACCTTAAAGACAGCGAGCACCCTGGACGGCAAGATCGCTTCCAAGACCGGCGACAGCAAATGGATCTCAAATGCTGCATCCCGGACCAGAGTGCATACGCTAAGGCACCGGCATCAAGGAATTATGGTGGGCGTATCCACCGTGATTGCCGACAATCCGCAGCTGACCACCCGTCTGCCCGTGCCAGGTATTCATCCTATTCGGATTGTGGTGGACTCGAAGCTGCGAATTCCTATGGACAGCAAGCTGCTGCAGGATGGAATCTCACAAGTGCTGATTCTGACAACCGAGCAGAGTGATGAGGACAAAGCCAAGGCCCTGCAAGAGCTGGGGGCCGAGATTATCTACTGCGGAGCGGGACCGCGTGTCGATATGACATCAGCAATGAAGCAGCTGGGACAGCGAGAAATAGCCTCTATTCTGCTGGAGGGCGGGGGCACGCTGAACGGCTCGATGCTGGAGGAGGAGCTGGTAGACCGGATCATTCTGTTTATTGCTCCCAAAATTGCGGGAGGCCTGGGAGCACCCTCCAGCTTCATGTTCGGAGGCGTCGAGCAGATGAGCGAGGCGGTCGTCCTGGAGGATTTAAGCATGGAGCAGCTGGAGGATAATATTATGATTTCCGGCAAGCCGGTGTGGAGAAGGGAACTCCTTGACGGACAGGAAAAAAACAGCGATAAGGAGGGTTGATCCATGTTTACAGGCCTTATTGAGGAGATTGGAGAAATGCGGCGCATTGGCCGGAACGGTGAGGCTATGGTGCTTGCTATATCGGCTTCCCGGATTATGGATGATCTGAAGCTCGGCGACAGTGTCGCCGTAAATGGCGTCTGTCTGACAGCGACCTCCATAGAGAACGGGTTATTTACAGTGGATGTTATGCCGCAGACTTACCGCCATACGAATCTGCGAGTGCTGCAGGCCGGCAGTAAAGTGAACCTGGAGCGGGCAATGGCTGCGGGAAGCCGTTTCGGCGGACATATTGTTCAGGGTCATGTGGACGGCACGGGTGTAATCTCCCGGGTGAAGCCGGATCAGAATGCGGTAATGTATGAAATCGTTCCTCAGGATCGGGATATGTTCAGATATATTATTCCACAGGGCTCCGTAACCCTGGACGGAATCAGTCTTACGGTGGTGGATACGACCGAGAGCAGCTTTACGGTATCCATTATTCCCCATACGCTTGAGGAGACGGTGCTGGCTTTAAAGAAGGGCGGAGATTCCGTCAATATTGAGAATGACATTCTGGGCAAATACGTAGATCACCTGCTTCATTACGGATCTCGTACATCAGGTCATCACAAAAGCAAATCTAGCTCTGTCAGCATGGATTATTTGGCGGAACACGGATTCGCATGAGATACAAAAGCACACAAGAAGGAGGAGGGTTGACATGCAAGAGCCGTTTCAGTTCCACTCCATTGCCGAAGCGATGGAGGATTTGATGAATGGTAAGGTCGTCATCGTCGTCGATGATGAAGACCGGGAGAATGAAGGGGATTTTGTAGCGCTGGCAGAAAAAGCGACACCTGAGGTCATCAATTTCATGATTCGCGAAGGCCGGGGCTTGGTCTGTATGCCCATGACGGCGGAGCGGGCCCAGGAGCTGGACCTTAAACCGATGGTGGCGCAGAATACAGATTTTCACGGTACGGCCTTCACGGTTTCCATCGATCATGTTCAGACGACGACCGGGATTTCAGCCATGGAGCGCTCCATGACGGTACAAGGTATCATGGATCCCACAGCCGGACCTTTCCATTTTCGCCGGCCGGGGCATATGTTTCCACTGATTGCGAAGCAGGGCGGGGTGCTGCGCCGCGCGGGGCATACTGAGGCCGCTGTCGACTTGGCCCGGATGTGCGGGTCCTACCCGGCAGGCGTTATTTGTGAGATTATCAAGGAAGATGGAAGTATGGCGAGGCTGCCTGATCTGGTCGAAATCGCCCGTAAATTTGACCTGAAGCTGATCAGCATCAAGGATATGATCCAGTATCGCAATGCAACCGAGAAGCTAGTGAATCGAGAGGTTTCAGTACGCATGCCGACAGATTATGGTGTGTTTCAGGCCGTAGCTTACAGTAATGACGTGGATCATAAAGAGCATGTAGCTCTCGTGAAGGGCGAGATTGACGGAGAGAAGCCGGTTCTGGTCCGGGTGCACTCCGAATGTCTCACAGGGGATGTGTTTCACTCCCACCGCTGTGACTGCGGTCCGCAGTTTGAAGCTGCACTCCGGCAGATCCATGAAGCGGGCAATGGCGTGCTGCTGTATATGCGGCAGGAGGGCCGGGGCATCGGCTTGATTAATAAGCTGAAGGCCTACAAGCTGCAGGAGGAAGGGCTGGACACCGTCGATGCCAATCTCAAGCTGGGCTTTCCCGCTGATTTGCGCGATTACGGCATTGGCGCACAGATCCTGAAGGATTTAGGGATTCGCCAGATCCGACTGCTGACCAACAATCCCCGCAAAATTAAAGGCCTGGAGGGCTATGGGCTGGAGGTCGTGGAGCGGGTCCCGATTCAGATGCCGGAGAATGAGGATAACACCAGTTATCTTCATACGAAGCAGATGAAGCTGGGTCATATGCTGATCTTTGATGATATTGAGCAGAATGAGGACCAGAACCGCTGATCCACGACAGAACCGCAATTGTGAAAGCACCAGCTGATGTTTACTCTTTTAATTCATATAAAATTCATATAAAGAAAGGTTGATATTCATGGCAAATGTATTTGAAGGAAATCTCGTCTCCGAGGGACTGCGTTACGGCATCGTGGTTGGGCGCTTTAATGAATTTATTACGAGCAAGCTGCTGGGCGGTGCGCTGGATGCACTGAAGCGCCACGGTGTGAAGGAGGAAGAAACAGATGTGGCTTGGGTACCGGGAGCCTTTGAAATTCCTCTGATCGCCCAAAAAATGGCGGAAAGCGGCAAATACGATGCCATCATTACGCTTGGGACGGTCATTCGCGGCTCTACTACACACTATGATTACGTGTGCAACGAGGTAGCCAAGGGAGTTTCCGCGATCAACCTGAAGACCGGCGTACCGACCATTTTCGGTGTTGTAACGACAGAGAACATCGAGCAGGCCATTGAGCGGGCAGGCACGAAGGCCGGGAACAAGGGCTGGGATTCTGCAATGGCCGCAATTGAAATGGCGAACTTGACGAAACAGCTAAAATAGTGCTTATTTAATGTAGTGCTCTTTTACAGGGCACTGCATTTTATTTTTTTGTGGCGGGAGGATGGATTGTGACCGTATTGTACAAGCTGGAGACCTTCGAAGGACCGCTGGATCTGCTGCTGCATTTGATTGATCAAGCGGAAATCGATATCCAGAATATCCCCGTCAGTGAGATCACGGAACAGTACATGACGTATCTGCAGAGCATGAAGGAGCTGGAGCTGGAAATTACGAGTGAATTTTTGGTGATGGCTGCCACACTGCTGTCGATCAAGAGCAAAATGCTGCTGCCCAAGCCGCCGGTCATCGAAATGGATGACTTTGATATGGACATGGAGGATGATTTTGATCCCCGTGCAGAGCTGGTGCAGCGGCTGATTGAATATCGAAAGTATAAGGGCATTGCCCAGCATCTGCACGAGAAGGAATGGGAGCGCAGTCTGATTTATTCCAAAGAGCCGGAGGATCTGTCGCCGTATATGCCGATCGCCGAGGAGAATCCCGTCCAGGGGCTGCATGCCTCGGATCTGATTGCTGCCTTTCAGCGAGCCTTGAGCAAGGCAGTTAAGCGCACCTCCTATGCCCGCATCCAGCGGGATGAAATCTCGGTCAAGGACCGGATTCGGGAAGTAGTAAACGTTCTTGCATCTCAAGGGCCGGGAGGCCGGGTTCTGTTCTCCAGGCTGCTCCATGAGGACATGGTGCGCCATGAGATTGTGGTTACGTTTCTGGCGATACTGGAACTAATGAAGATGAAGCAGATTTTCGCTTTTCAGGAGAAGCTGTTTGATGACATCGTGATGGAGTGGAGAGGGGAAGTCAAGTTTGATGGATTTACCGAAGCTGAAATCACTTATTGAAGGCCTTTTGTTTCTCTCGGGAGAAGAAGGGCTGTCCGTGAAGCAGCTGGCCGAAATTACCGAGCAGTCGGCAAAACGGATTACCGATGCGCTGGAAGAGCTGAAGGCGGATTGCGAAGCGGGAGGGCGAGGCCTTCAAATTGTACGGATTGCAGGCAGCTACAAGCTGGCGACGCGGGCAGAGCATGCCGAGTATTTCGAGCGGCTGGCATATTCGCCTTCCAGATCCTCGTTATCTCAGGCCGCACTCGAGACTCTGGCAATTGTGGCCTACCGGCAGCCCATTACCCGAGTGGAGATCGAAGAGATCCGCGGGGTTAAGGCAGAGCGAGCCATCCAGACCTTGTCCAACAAGGGTCTAATCGTTGAAGTGGGGCGCGCAGAGGCCATCGGCCGACCGATCCTGTATGGAACGACCAAGGCTTTTCTTGATTATTTTGGCCTGGGCAGCATTCAGGATTTGCCGGAGCCTTCACAGTTTGAGGGCGATGGCGACAGCCTGGAAGAGGAAACCCAAATGCTGTTTGACAAGCTGGATGAGCAGCAGCTTACTTTGGATGACGTCAATTCATAATGTGGACTACCTAGAGCCCGGGCTTCCCGGGCTTTTTGACATGCCGTATGATTTCTTTCGTAATTGCCATACTAACCCAGAGAAAAGACAGGCAGTAAGAATCTGGTGCTGGAGGGCATGATATGAATGCATGGGTTGTTGGTGGCTTAATTGTAGGAGGATTGCTGCTGGTGTGTGCCTGCCTTGTGCTGGGTTCGACCGTAAAGCTGGGGATTCGGATCAAGCTGGCAGCCCGTCAGTACTCCATGGTCATTCATATTCATTCTTTATACGGCTTATTCAAGAAGACGCTGGAGCTGCCTCTGCATTCCTTCAAAGAGGAAGTGGTAGAGGAGCAGCAGCCACCTTCACGCTTCTTCGGGAAATGGATCGATCCGTCGGGTAAATCCGATCCCGATGCACGCTCCCTTCTGGCCTTTCAGGATATGAAGAAGCTGCTTCAGGCTACGGACGGGTTCAAGACATGGATGCTGAGGTCGGTTCGGATCTTCAACGTGTCTTCCGTGTTCTGGTCTACAAGCCTTGCCCTCGATGATGCAGCCCAAACGGCCACCGCTTCAGGAGCTCTGTGGGGAATTAAGCATATGATCCTTGGCTGGCTGTCGTATCATGTGAAGCTGCATGGCAAGCCGGAGCTGTTTATTATTCCGGATTTTAACGGGCCGCCGCAGCTGTCAAGTGCTCTGGATGTTGATCTGCGCGTAAAGGTATATGCCCTGGTGAAGGCGGGGCTTGCGCTGTGGATTCGGGTGTGGAGAGTGGAAGGCGGACTTCGGACCTGGAAAAGCACCCTGCAGCGAGAGCTGGATCAAGCTTGAGGCCATGAAACATCGGCATCGTCCTTGAGCCGGCAGGAATCGGCATTACATAGTCTGTTTGCTTTAGGGGATGATAAACAGCAGGACCTACTTAAGGCTATATCAAAACAGCGTAAAGGAGTAATGATCATGTCCGATCACCCGATTCAAGGCTTGATGCAGACCGCGATGGAAAATATTAAAGCAATGGTCGATGTGAACACCATTGTCGGAGATCCAGTCAATACACCGGACGGTACGGTAATTCTTCCGATCAGCAAGGTTGCCTTCGGCTTCGCTGCAGGCGGCAGTGATTATAATTCCAGTTCCGACGGTTCACCGAACGGCGGGACACAGAACGGCGGAAAGGCGACACTGCCTTTTGGCGGCGGCAGCGGCGGCGGCGTATCGATCCGGCCGATTGCGTTTCTCGTAGTCGGCAAGGATGGCGTTCACATCGTTCCGCTGGACAACCAGACGCATCTGTTCGAGCGTATTATTGACTCGACGCCTTACCTGCTGGAGCAGATTCAGTCCATGTTCCAAAGCAGCAATCAGGGGAATGAAACCGCGAAGGATGCTTCTGGTTCCCAGAACGGTAACGGCCATTCCCATTAAGCCGAGCCCAGCTACAGCGAAGGGGCTGTCCCCGAAGTAATTTTTTGAATGACGAGACAGTTCTCTTTATGAAAAATTAGGCCAGTAATGAAGAAATGGCGATGTTGGGGAGGTTATCCCTGCATCGCCATTTCTGATTTTTGGTCTATTGCCGCCTTCTTGAGCAACAAGGGGATTGGATGGAATGTCGTCTTCTAAATCCATGTAGAGATAAAGCTGATCCATGCACGAAGCAGCGGAGAGGACGAAACGATTCCGGACCCGCGGCAGCGGTCGCCTTTGCCCCCGAATTTCTTCCTTGCTAGAATCATTCAAAGAAATTTGGGGGCAGCAGCGAGGGGAGGAACGATAGGTACGCGGAGCAGCTCGCAACAACAAACGAGGCCATCCCGCAAGACCCTAGATCTTTTGGGATAGCCTCTTTTTTGTGTTTGGTGAGCATAAGGACATACCTGCAGCCTGTCCCGCATATACTTGTACAACATATCACTTTAGCGGAGGATTCCCATGAAAATAAAACGTAACTTGCAGCTTAGACTGGCTTCCACATGGCTTCTCGGAATGCTGCTCCTGCTCGGACCTGCAGGCTTGCCTTTCCCGTTCAGTCTGGCTATGACTGTGCATGCCGAGCGTGTAGAGCAGCAACTCGCAATGCCATCTCCACCGGGTAATTACGCGGAATCGGCAGCACTGATTGACGTCAGCTCCGGCAGGCTGCTGTACAGTAAAGAAGGCAACAAAAGGATGCGTGTCGCCAGTCTGACCAAAATCATGACGGCAATCGTCGCGATTGAGCATGGAGATTTGAAATCCCAGGTGAAGGTGAGCAAGAATGCTTTCGGCAAAGAAGGCTCCTCATTATTTCTAAAGCTTGGTGAGGAGATGCTGCTGGAGCATATGCTGTACGGGTTAATGCTGAGGTCAGGCAATGATGCAGCTACGGCTATCGCAGAGCATGTCGGCGGCTCAGAGGAGGGCTTTGTGCTGCTTATGAACGAGAAGGCGGCTGAGCTGGGGATGACGGGGTCCCATTTTATGAATCCACATGGACTCGACCATGATGAGCATTATTCAACGGCTAACGATATGGCCAAGCTTACGGCTTACGCGCTGCACAATCCGGATTTCGCCGAGATCGTCAAGACCGAGGTCAAGAAGGCGCCTAACCCGAATGAGAGCTGGGATTATAAATGGAGCAACAAAAATAAAATGCTGCATCTGTATGAAGGTGCTGACGGCGTCAAGACCGGCTATACGAAAAAAGCATTACGCTGCCTTGTCAGCTCGGCCACGAGAAACGGACAGCAGCTGGCCGTTGTCACCCTTAATGATGGGAACGACTGGAATGATCACGGCAAGCTGCTGGATTACGGCTTTGAGCATTTTCAGCTGCATCAGCTGATTCAGGAGGGCCAAGCGGTTCAAGGACAGCCGCTGAAAGCCGGGAACCGCTTTGCCTATGCACTGCTGCCGGCAGAGCAGGCGCTTGTCAAGAACAAGCTCGTCCTGCACAAAGCGGTGGAGCCGGATCTGTCGTTCGGGAGGAGAGGGTATATCGAGCTGTCGCTGCATGGTGAAGTGATCGGACGGGTGCCGGTGTATGAAGAAGGCAGCTTGATTCCAAAAGAGCAGCAGAATGAGGAGCATGCACGCGAAACCTGGCACCAAACAGAGAAGCAAGGCTTCTTAAGGTCTGCAGGGATTGTGCTCCGCAAGTTCTTGGGAGATTAAAGAAGGATCATGTCCGAAAGGGGGAACTAGGATGATAAATGTCATCTGGATGGGAATGATCTTGATCGGATTTATCTTTTCCGCCGTGAACGGGAACATCGAGGACGTTACCAAAGCCGTCTTCGATGGAGCTCAGACTGGCGTAACCGTATCCTTCGGCTTGATCAGTATTATGGTGTTTTGGCTGGGATTAATGAGGCTGGCAGAGGATTCGGGCCTCCTGGCGAAGATCGCCCGGTTAATGGGACCGGTAGTAAGGTATTTATTTCCTGACATCCCGAAAAATCATCCAGCCTTCGGCTACATTCTATCTAATATGAGCGCAAATCTGTTTGGCCTCGGCAATGCGGCAACACCAATGGGAATCAAGGCCATGCAGGAGCTGCAGAAGCTGAATCCGGACAAGGAGCAGGCCTCCCCGGCTATGTGCACCTTGCTGGCATTGAACACCGCGAGCATCACCTTGATTCCGACGACGCTAATCGCGATAAGGATGAATTATCATTCCGCTAACCCCGCTGAAATTGTGGGCACGACGCTGATGGCGACAGCGGTCGCTACGCTGGCGGCAATTATGGCTGACCGCTGGTGCAGGCATCGGCTCATCTCACAATCGAAAAAGAAAAAGCCTCCGGCCTGGCCTCATACCCCGAAAGAGGGTGACGCCCCGTGCTAGAGCTGATGTATCTCATCTCTGTCTGGATGATTCCGGTCGTGATTGCCTTTATCCCATTGTTCGCTTTCGCCCGCAGGGTACCGGTCTATGAAACCTTCGTGGATGGTGCCAAGGACGGCTTCTCGACCGCCATATCCATCATCCCGCATCTTGTCGGTATGATGGTGGCCATTAGTGTGTTCCGCGCTTCCGGCGCGCTGGAGGCCATGACCTCCTGGATGGGCCCGTTTCTGCTGGGTCTTGGCGTACCGCCGGAAATCATGCCATTGGGTCTGCTTCGCCCGCTGACCGGAACGGGCTCCCTGGCCTATACGACCGAGCTGATCCATGTCTACGGGCCGGACTCCATCATCGGCCGGATTGCCTCCACCATTCAGGGCAGCACGGATACAACGCTATATGTACTCACTGTATATTTTGGCGCGGTCGGGATCCGAAAGGGCCGGTATGCCTTGAAGGTCGGCTTGTTCTCGGACATCATCGGATTTATTGCTGCCATCTTTTTTTGCCTGCTTGTCTTCGGATAAGGAGGCTTTTTAATTACTTCATAGTGACAGGTATCCATACGCCCTGACCCTCTGTCTCATATACTGTGGCAAGTCAGAGGAAATGGAGGGCTCCTATGAATTTCGAAGGCTTTATTATCCACCACACGGCTTGTACGGAACGAGATCATCAGGAGGAGGCTTGGGATTTTATGATTTTGAGGGATGGGTCGGTAAAAGCTGCCCCGTCACTTCGGCACCCCGAATATATTCATATCTGTCTGGAGGGTGACTTTAATCTGGAATATAGCTTAATGGATTTCTACCAAAAAAGGCAGCTGTTTCAAGCCAGCAAAATCATTATTGAGCTGTCCCGGCGCTATGAGATTTCTCCGTTATATTTATTTCCGCACCACGACACCTGTCCCGGTATCAATTTCCCATGGAATGCGCTTGTGATTTATCCCGCAGGTGGGTATCATTAGGGATGAGGTGACCTAACAAACATGGAGAGATTACAAAAAATCATGGCACAGGCCGGGATAGCCTCCAGGCGTAAGTGTGAAGAGCTTATTCTGGGCGGCAAGGTGCAGGTGAACGGTGAGACCGTGACAGCACTCGGCACGAAAGCAGACCCGGATCAGGACGAAATTACGGTATCCGGAAAGCCGATCAAGAATGAGAAGAAAGTCTATGTCATGCTGAATAAACCGAAAGGCGTTATTACCAGCGCTTCCGATCCGGAAGGCCGTAAGATCGTATCGGATTATTTGAAGGGCGTGCGTGAGCGCGTCTATCCGATCGGACGGCTGGACTATGATACGGAAGGGCTTTTGCTGCTTACGAATGACGGCGAATTTGCGAACTTGCTGAGCCATCCGAAGTATCATGTTCCGAAGACTTATCTGGCAACGGTTAAGGGAGTTCCCCACGGGGAGGGGCTGGACAAGCTTCGTCAGGGTATTATGCTGGAGGACGGCATGACCTCGCCGGCAGAAGTGGAATACAAGGATGTCGATCCTGACAACAAGCAGGCCGTCATTTCCATTACGATTCATGAGGGACGTAACCGACAGGTCCGCCGGATGTTCGAGGCGATCAACCATCCGGTAATCCGGCTAAAGCGTATCTCTTATGGAGATTTGCTGCTGCAAAATTTAAAGCGGGGCATCTATCGCCACCTGACACCAGATGAGATTAACAGGCTGGTTCAGATGGCAATGTCCGCCAAAAACAGCAAGCCTGAGGGGAAACGACCTCCACGGCGCAGAACCTGACACATAATTTTCAAATTGGCTTCCTGTTTTATTGACAATCTTCGTTATAATGTTCATAGGATGTTCACACCTTATGGAGTTCATGATGAAGGTTGTCATAGAAAGGATGCTGCAGCATGACAGGTAACACGAAAAAATGGGTACAAGTTTTCATCCTGCTGGCAATCGTCCTGCTGGGTGTTTATGCTGTAACGACCGTCGTTACAGGAAAGAATAGTGCCCCCAAGGCTGGGGATGACGTGCCGGGCTATAAGCTGCTCGGAATGGACGGAGCTGTCCACACGATGGACGAGATGGAGGGCAAGGCGAGGGTCATTAATTTCTGGGGGACCTACTGCGAGCCCTGCGTCCGGGAAATGCCCGCCCTGCAGGAGCAATGGTTGAAATGGAAGGACCAGGATGTGGTCATTGTCGGCATTAATGTGGGGGAAAAGCCCATGGTGGTCGAGAATTTTGCAGCCAAGATGGGTGTGGAATTTCCGATTCTCATGGATCCGGACCGCAAGGCTGTCGAAAGCTTTAGAGTGGGGCCGATGCCGACCACTTTTTTTGTGACGCCGGATGGAAAGATTGACCGCATTACCATCGGAGAGCTGAACATTGACACCCTGGATAAACAGATCGGGCAGTTGGTGAATGCGAAATGAATGAGCAAACAGGTAACAGCCGCATCCAGAATACAAAATGCGAGTGCGGCCATCAGAATCCGGTCGGCACCGTGCTGTGCGAGGCGTGCGGCAAGCCGCTGAACGAGGAAGCCGCAGCGCAGGACCTTTTGGAGATGCGTTATGACGGCGTCGCCAGACGCTCGCAGAAGGACAACCCCGGGGTTATTGACCGCGTATGGAATTTTTTCTCCTCGGTGAAAGTGGCGATCTATTTAATTACGATCACGACCATCGGTGCCATGCTGGGCTCGATCTATCCTCAGGAAAGCACCTTTTTGAATATTGATGCGTCTGTTTATTACCAAGAAAACTATGGGCAGCTGGGCCATATTTATTATCTGCTCGGTTTATCCCATACATATACGTCCTGGTGGTTTGTGCTGCTGCTGGTTCTGATCGGGGCTTCGCTCGTCATCTGCAGCCTGGATCGGGTACTGCCTCTGTACAAGGCACTGAGCCGTCAGCGGATTCCAAAGCATCTGTCCTTCCTGAAGCGGCAGCGTGTGAGTCTTGAGGCTGACATTCATGGAGACGGAGTGCAGTGGGTGGAGCATGTGGCCCCCAAAATCCGCAAAAAAGGATACAGGGTCCGCACGGACGGGTCAACACTGCTTGCAGAGAAGCAGCGCTTCAGCCGGTGGGGTCCTTATGTGCTTCATATCGGCTTGATCGTCTTCCTGCTAGCTGTGCTCGCTAGAGGACTTCCGGGTCTTCATATGGACACGCATATGGCGTTTCCGGAAGGCCAGCCCAAGCTCATCCCGGATACGAGCTACTATTTGCAGAATGACGGGTTTTCGGTGCAGTTTTACAGTGAAGAGGATCTCCCGAAGGAATTTCAGGGCAAAGGCAAGATTCTGCCCGAGAAATTTGAAACCAAGGCTATCCTTTATGAATGCCTTGCGGGCTGTGAGCTTGGAGAGGAGCCTCAGCTGAAGGAAGTCATGCGTCACAATATTGAAGTCAACCATCCCTTGAATTATGAAGGCTTGAAGGCCTACCAATTTGACTACGATCTCACGCCGACTCTCATCTCGGTGACGCCAGCTTTGACTGACGCGGTGACCGGAGAAGAATATGGGACGTTCAAGCTGGACATGAACTATCCGGAGAAGGCTTACAAGGTCGGGCCCTATACGCTGACCGTGAAGGATCTCTATACGGATTTCGGCTTGAATGCGGATGGAAAGCCGGCCAACATGTCGTCGAATCCGAACGCGCCTGCCTTTTTGTTCTTGATCGAGGGTCCTGATCTGCCTGAGACGGGAGTCCAGTATTTCTACTTTCCGAAACAGATTGATAAGGAACGCTTTCAGCAGGATGCTCTGAACAGGCAGCTGGGCGGGGGAGAGCTGAAATTTGACCTTCAGGTATCGTCGATGGAGAATGTCGAGCTTTCAGAATCGACGACCTATCTCAACATTCGGATTGATAAGGCGATGCCGTTTGTGTGGGTTGGAGCAGGCATCGGCATGCTGGGTCTGGTGCTGGGCTTTTATTTTCAGCATCGGCGGATTTGGCTCCGGGTGGATCACGGCGTATTGACGTTGGGCGCTCATACGAACAAGAACTGGTTCGGCTTGAGGAGAGAAATTGCTGCGGTCCTTAAAGAGATGGATCTGGACGTAGATGAAAAGTCATTGGTAAATAACGGGGGGAACAAAGCATGACATTAATAGATTTTAGCAGTGATGCCTTTATCGCAGCTTTTTTCTTATACTGCCTGGCCTTTACCTTTTATGGGGTTGCGGTCATGGGCAAGCGTTTTCGAAAGCGGGATCCTGAGGTCCATTTGGCCAAGTGGGGAAAAATAGCTTTTTACACCGCGGTTCTGGGTCTTATTGGTCACCTGACCTATTTCATAACCCGATGGATCTGGGCCGGCCATGTGCCGGTCAGCAATATGTATGAATTTATGACCTTTTTATCCATGTCTATTATGGTGGCCTTTATTGTGCTATACATGCTTTATAAGAAATCGCTGCTGGGCCTGTTTGCACTGCCGCTGACGATTTTGATTATGGCTTACGCAGCTGTATTTCCTCAAGAGGTACAGCCGCTGATTCCTTCGCTGCAGTCCTACTGGCTTGGCATTCATGTCACCATGGCTTCCTTGGGAGATGCATTCTTCGCGGTGGGCTTTATTGCAGGTCTGATGCACTTGCTTCGCACAGTAAACTTCAGCAGTGCCGAGCGATCAGATCGCAAAGAACAGCGATGGCTGGAATTTTGTATGTTCCTGATCGTGGTTATGATCGGATTTATGGTATCTGTCTACAGCTTCCGTGCGGCGGGATATGAGGCTTCCTTTTCCCAGGTTCAATGGAATGAAAAGCTGCAGCAGGATCAGACCGTTCAGGTGGAGTATGATATGCCGCCGATCGTATCACCCTATAACAGTGAGACTATCGCCTTCGACAGCTTCTTGGGCATGAGCAAGCCGCTGTTTCAGGCGCCGTCCTGGATGGAGGGCATCAATGCGGCCCGCAAGCTGAATACGGTGCTCTGGTCTATCCTGAGCGGCTTGGTATTATATGCTTTGATTCGCGTTCTCCTGCGCAAACCTATTGCCCAGTTTATTCAGCCGGCATTGAACCGGCTCGATCCGGATGATCTGGATGAGATCAGCTACCGGGCTATCGCGATCGGCTTCCCGATCTTTACCCTGGGAGGTCTGATCTTCGCCATGATCTGGGCCGAAATTGCCTGGGGCCGATTCTGGGGCTGGGATCCGAAAGAAGTGTGGGCGCTGATTACCTGGCTGTTTTACAGCATTTACCTCCACCTTCGCCTGTCTCGAGGCTGGCAGGGCAAGAACTCCTCCTGGCTGAGTGTGCTCGGTTTTATCGTGGTCATGTTTACGCTGGTGGGTGTCAACTTAATTATTGCAGGCCTGCATTCCTACGCAGGTACGGAATAATATTCAAGTAAAGAATAAGTGGTTAACAAATCAGAAGGGTTCTTAGCGGATGCTACAGGGCTGCTTCTGATTTTCCATATGACGAAGAAGGAGTTGTGGCTCATGAGTGATCATGGAAACCGGATATTGGTTGTGGATGATGAGGAGCGCATCCGACGTCTTTTGAAGATGTATTTGGAAAAAGAGGGGTATGAAATCGAGGAGGCCGAGGACGGGGAGACGGCTCTGCGGAAAGCAACCTCGGAGGACTATGGCTTGATTTTGCTTGATGTCATGCTTCCGGGTATGGACGGTGTTGAGGTCTGTGCACGTGTGCGACAGGTGAAATCTACCCCGATTCTGATGCTGACAGCCAAAGGCGAGGAGATTAATCGGGTTCAGGGCTTTGAGGTCGGTGCAGATGACTATGTTGTGAAGCCCTTCAGCCCCCGTGAGGTCATATACAGAGTAAAGGCAATCCTGCGGCGTTCCTCTGCAACGGCCTATTTGTCCAAGGAATCCACGTCCAGCAGCAGCAGTATCGTATTTCCGAACCTGGTTATTGAGCATGATGCGCACCGGGTGAGCGCGGGCGGCCGCGAAATCAACCTGACTCCGAAGGAATATGAGCTGCTTCATTACCTGGCTTCTTCTCCGGATAAGGTCTTTTCCCGGGAAGAGCTGTTGAAGGACGTATGGAACTATGAGTTTTTCGGCGATTTGCGTACGGTAGATACTCACGTCAAGCGTCTGCGTGAGAAGCTGAACAAAATGTCACCGGAAGCGGCCTCCATGATTATGACGGTTTGGGGCGTCGGGTATAAGCTGGAGGTTCCGAAATAACGTGAAATTCTGGCGTACCCTTGTCGGCAAGCTGTGGATTACAATTACACTGCTTGTAGCCTGTGTCCTTCTGACGCTGGGACTGTTTCTTCTTCCTTATATCGATACCGTGTTTAATTCCTCCAACTCCGGAGACATCAAGCGGCTCTTCACGTATGTATCCATTATCGGCTTTGCGATGACGACCTTCTTCGGCCTGTTCCTGCTTACCAAGATTACACAGCCGATGCAGAAGCTGATTGAGGCTGCCAACGCGATTCGGCGAGGACGCTATGATACGCGTCTGAAGCTTGTGACCAGCGATGAAATCGGCGAACTAGCGAATACGTTTAATCATATGGCGGCAGAGCTGGAGACGACCATCCGAAGCCTGAACCATGAGAAAGAGCATCTTTCGAGCGTACTGCGCAGTATGAGCGATGCAGTGATTACATTTGATAATAATGGCGATGTTATTCTTGCGAACCCACCGGGACGACAGGTGATGGAGAATTGGCAGGGCCTGAAATGGGACAAGGATCTGGAGGGCGGCGGATGGGCCGCCGAGGTGATGCCGGAGCCGCTGATTGCATTGTTCAACAAGACGATGCGGGAGGGGCGTGATCAGATGGCAGATCTGCATGTCAAGCAGGGGGTCTGGGAGGCGCATATGGCGCCGCTGTATTCGGATGATATCAAGCGCGGAGCGGTTGCGGTGCTGCGAGATATTACGGAGCAGGTGAAGCTGGAGAAGATGAGAACTGACTTCATTGCGAACGTGTCACACGAAATCAGAACCCCGCTGTCGATGATGCAGGGCTACAGTGAAGCGCTGCTTGATGGTATGGCAGCTTCACCGGAAGAGAGCCGTGAGCTCATCCAGGTCATTCATGAAGAGTCCTTACGGATGGGGCGGCTGGTGAAGGATCTGCTGGATCTGACACGGATGGAAGCGGGTCATGCCGAGCTCGACCTGCAGAAGGTCGATGCCGGGGAGCTGTGTGAGCGGGTAACCCGGAAATTCGCGGTTCGTGCCAAGGAGCAGGACATTGAGCTGACGCTTTACAAGCGCAGTCAGAATCTGCTGCTGAACGCTGCAGATGAGGACAAGCTGGAGCAGGTGCTGACCAACCTGCTGGATAACGCAATCCGGCACACACCCTCTGGCAAAGGGATATCCATTACACTGGAGCGGATCTCGCTGACCGGCAGCGCGGCGGCCATTCAGTTTGAAGTGTCTGATCAGGGTGTAGGTATTCCTTCTGCTGATGTACCTTTTGTATTTGACCGCTTCTATAAGGCAGACAAGGCCCGTGTACGCGGAGAAACCGTCGGTACGGGGATTGGTCTAGCCATCGTAAAGAACATCGTAGAAGCGCACAAGGGACAAATTACAGTGGATAGTGTCGTAGGCGAGGGGACAAGGTTTACCTTTGTTATACCGGACTGACAAGCCTGATGGACAACCGCGGTTCCTGATATTTCCTGCATTCATTTCCAAGTTTCCGACAAAGACGCCTCCTGCAGGGAGGTGTTTTTTGTTGAATGACGCTGTTATTCTTGTTCAACGTGGAACAATAGAAGAGGCTGTATACAAAAAAATGTCCTGCGAAAGAAAGATTTCGCAGGACATTTTGCCATGAAGCCAGGAATTAGGAAAGCACGATTTCTTGAGCGGTGTTCAGGTCGCTGAGGCCAGTCAGCTTCACCAGCACTTCTTTAGGAACGTCCTTGTCCACGGTGAGGAACATAATCGCTTCGCCGCCAATAACTTTACGTCCTACCTGCATGGAGGCGATGTTAACATCGTTCTCACCCAGCAGGGTTCCAACGCGGCCAATGATGCCTGGCTTATCGTTGTGGGAGATCAGGATCTGGTGACCTTGTGGAGCAATATCGACCGGGAACTTGTCCAGACGCACAATACGTTCACCGTACCCGTGCAGCAGGGTGCCGGCTACAAGATGCTCTCCGCCGTTTTGAGTCTTGAGGGTAACGGTCACGAGATTCGTAAAGCCCTTGGTCTTTGGAGTCTGTGAAACAACCACATGCAGATCGCGGCTCTTCGCAAGATGCATCGCGTTCACAATGTTTACTTCACTGCCCAGATGACGCTCCAGAACACCCTTCACGATATAGCGAGTCAGTGCCTGGGTATCCACCTCAGCCAGCTCACCGGCATAATCGACGTGAATTTCCTGGATGGCTTGAGTCGAGATTTGAGCAGCAGCACTGCCAAGCTTCTCGCCCAGCGGGAAGTAAGGCTGCAGCTTGTTCATCACATTCGCAGCAACCAGCGGGAAGTTGACGGCGTTCTTGAACGGCTCGTTCCGCAGGATGTGCAGTACTTGCTCTGATACGTCAATAGCTACATTTTCCTGAGCTTCAATCGTGGATGCGCCCAGATGAGGGGTCACGATGACTTTCGGATGGCTCAGGAACGGATGATCCGCTGCTGGAGGCTCATGCTCGAATACGTCAAACGCCGCGCCGGCAACGATCCCTTCATCAATCGCCTCTACGAGCGCCAGCTCATCAATAATGCCGCCGCGGGCACAGTTCACGATGCGCATGCCCTTTTTCATAATTTCGAATTGCGGTCTGCTGATCATGTGACGGGTCTCTGGAGTAAGCGGAGTATGAACCGTAATAAAGTCCGCATTCCGGATAATGTTCTCCACGGAAGAGAGCGTCACTTCCAGCTTCTCCGCGCGTTCTTCAGTCAGGAATGGATCATAAGCAAGAATGCTCATGCCGAAAGCCTTGGCACGGCGTGCAACTTCACTCCCGATCCGTCCCATGCCCATTACGCCCAAGGTTTTGTTGCGCAGCTCGACGCCGAGGAATGATTTGCGGTCCCAGGTGCCGGACACCGTCTTCGCATAAGCCTGCGGGATGTGGCGGGCAAGTGCAATCATCATGGCGAAGGTATGCTCAGCAGTCGTAATCGTGTTTCCGTCCGGGGCATTGATAACGACAATGCCGCGCTTCGTAGCAGCTTCCAGATCAATGTTATCCACGCCAACACCTGCGCGGCCAACCACCTTGAGGCGGGAGCCCGCCGACATAATTTTCTCAGTCACGCGGGTCTGACTTCGTACAAGCAATGCGTCGTAATCTCCGATAATGGCAGTAAGCTCGTCTTCACTGAGCCCGGTATTTTTGTCTACCTGCACATCGGCTGCATCCATCAGCTGCTGAATACCCAGATCACTGATCGGATCCGATACCAAAACTTTAAACATGGTTTCTCTTCCTCCTTGAACACTTTTGCTGGAATTCAATATAGAATAAGGTCTGTATGTAAATACAGTCCATTACACCCATAGTTAAGGGGACGCGGTGATGCGGCAAAGAGATTGTAATATTAAAAAACCCCCAATCTCCATACTACTTCCGTAGTAAGGGACGAGAGTTATTTCGTGGTACCACCCTTATTCACTGCTATCAAGCAGCCTCAAGCGGCCGATCTGGGCCATGATTGGTAACGGATATCATCCGATTGCGCCTACTTCTCTTTCAGCGAAATATCTCAGGATCGCTCAAGGCACCTATACCCGCCGATTTACACCTGCCATCGGCTCTCTGAGGAGCATGTGAAGCACCTTGTTTCCATCATCGGTTTTCATCTTAATTTTTTACATAATGTAACATGGAGGTATCATCGTGTCAATAAGTTTTTAGGCTGCTTCAGCCATGACCTTGACCTTGGCAGACAGTAGGCGACTTTTACAGGGGGATGGTTTTTTGCTATGATGCTCTTACGGCAAATCTATGAATAGACAGGCAGGCTATCATGAAAAAATTCAAATTCAAAATTCAAAAAATAGAGCCTCACCAGCTAACCGACAGACTGCTGCTCATTAATTTGTACTTAACTCAGGGTTTGACGCTGGTAGCAGCGCTGGTCTGGATTTTATTCCAGCACCGGAATCCGATCCAGCTGCTGGAGCTCTCCGGCAGCTGGAACGTAATCTATTGGGGCGCTGGGCTGGCGATCGTTTTATTGGCTGCAGATCTGTTAATATCCCGCGTTTTGCCAGAAAGCAGTATGGACGACGGCGGCATCAACGAGCTACTGTTCAAAGGGCGGCCGGTGTGGCATATCGTGGTCATTGCCCTAGTGGTTTCTATTTGTGAGGAGCTTCTGTTCCGGGGAGCCATTCAATTTGCGATCGGTCCTTACTGGACAAGTATCCTCTTTGCTTTAATCCATGTGCGTTATTTAAGGCACTGGTTTCCAACAGGCTGGGTGTTTCTCAGCAGCTATGGGCTGGGTTATATATATATCCAGACCGGCTCGTTGTGGGCGCCGATTGTATGTCATTTCTTGATTGATCTAATATCGGGGCTTGCCATCCGTTTTCGACAACAGAAAGGATAGCGATGGAGAAATTAAGCAGAGTAGAGAAGCATCAGCGCGGACGTAAAAGCTCCAAACATAAGCCATCGGATAAGAAAACAAGAGATACATCAAAGACAACACGAAGCCAGGCCTCCCGGACCCGAAAAGAGGCAGTGACTGCAAAGGATCATCATGCTTCTGCATCCAGATCATCAGCTTCAGTGAAGGCCAGGAAGGCTTCCAACGCTGCAGGCAGCCGCGGGGCTGCAAGAGTCCGCAAGCCAGCCGTAAAGGCATCAGGACAGCCTGCTGCAAAGCCAGCTCCAAAGCCGGCCTCCGGTGGCTCCAGCACGCCTTCAAGATCCCGAACCTATTCATCTCAGCGTGTGCGGATGAGCAAGTGGTTTGTCAATTCATTAATTATTTTATTTATGCTGCTGATGGCTGGGCTGCTTTGGTGGGGGCTGGCTGGAGCACCTTCACTGGAGGATATATTTTGATACTGTGGATCGTTGCCGGTTTGGCTACAATATTAATTTTGTTATGGATATGGATGAGTATAGAGGCTTTTGGATACCGGGTCAGAGAGGAGAGTGTGAGCTCTTCCCGGATTCCGGAAGGCTTTGACGGGCTTCACATTCTGTTTATTTCGGATATTCACCGGCGCAAGCTGTCTATGGCTTTAATGTCTGACTCATTGGCCCGTGCTGATCTGGTGCTGATTGGCGGTGATTTGACCGAAAAGGGGGTTCCTTTATCAAGAGTGGAGCACAACTTGAAGATCTTGTCTTCCCATTCACAGGCCTATGCTGTGCTAGGTAATCATGATCTCAACGCGGGAGCCGTCAAGGTGGAGGAGCTGCTCAGGAGTGCCGGAGTGAGGCTGTTGAAGGACGAAACGCTGGTGCTTGAAAAGGGCGGCGATCACATTGCACTGACGGGATATATGCAGCCCAAGACGCGGAAACACCCTTTTAGCAGCTATAAGGGAAAAGCCAAAAACGACCCCTATCATATCGTCCTTGTACATGATCCCATCTGGATCAAGGGTAGAGCCAAGCTTGGCTGTGATTTAATCTTGTCGGGACATACGCATGGAGGACAGATCGTGCTGCCGCTGCTGGGTGCGATTCGCCTGGAACCATTTTATTATCAGAAATACGATTCCGGCTGGTTTGATCTGCACCGCAGCCGAAGGTCTAACGAAGTCATCAAGCTCTTGATCAGCCGGGGCTTTGGCACGTCTCACATTCCTATAAGACTGTGTTGTCCGTCCGAGTATCATCTGATCACATTAACAAGAACACCCTGACCCTCCTTACAAGGAGCCGTCAGGGTGTTTCTTTGGATGGCAGGTTTAGCCGATTATTTCATCTCCGGTTCTATTTCCTCCGGATTGACAAAGCCATAGCCTTTACTTTTCAGCTGGGTCAGCAGCTCGTCCAATGCGTCCACGGTCCATGGAAGCTCATGCATCAGAATATTGCTACCGGGATGAAGCTGCTCCATGACATTCCGGATCACCGCCTCCGGCTTGTTGCGTGTGCTGGCATCCCAGTCAAGGGAGCCGTTGGACCAGGTCATGAACAGAAGGTCATTCTCTTTGGCAGTCTGCTTGACAGTATCTCCTCCCGAGCCGAACGGCGGCCGGAAAAAGCGCGGCTTCACGCCAATTTCCTGCTCAACAATCTGCTGGACATCCTCAATCTGCTGCTTCACGGAGGCAGAATTTTCTTTCTTGAGGTCGATATGATCCCAGCTGTGATTACCGATCGTCTGCCCCCGGTCATGAATCAGCTTTAACAGCTCGGGGTTCTCTTCCACACGATAGCCGTTCACGAAGAAGATAGCCTTGGCATCATGCTTGTCCAGCGTATCCAGAAGCTGAAGAAGCATTTCTTCCTCCTTCGGGCCATCGTCAAAGGTGAGCAACACGACCTTCTCCGGTGCACTTTCCTCACTAGGTACAATGTTATATACCTTGTTCATATGGTAGCGCATCACTGCGGCCTCTGGTTGCTCGCCTTGATCTGTGTTCTTCCTAGGCTCCGCTTCGCCTTGATGGTCTTCAACTTCAGTAGCGGGATCCTGCGAATCATTTGAGGCCTCTGATTCTTCAGAAGAAGCTTGGCTGTCCTGACGATCTCCGGTAGACGGGGCTTCGGTTGGCGTCTCTGTTTGATCTTTCATCGTGTCTTCCGGGCTTTGACCGGAGGCTTCGTTACTTGTTCCTGAGTCTTCCTGTTGCCCAGGCTGGGAGCTTGTCTCCGTTGATTCCGGCACGGGCTCGGATTGGCTGCAGGCGGTAAGCGTAAGGCAGGCTGCCAGCAGCAGCACAGCTGTTTGTTTAACCATGAATCCATCTCACTTTCCTTTTTTTATATCGCATGAGTTCAGGGCCGACCGAGAACACTAGACATGAGTTTATCATATAAGGAGGCTTGATTTGGTGAAGACTTCGTCATTTATATACGGTGTCATTGTCGGAGCGGCAGTATACCGCATGATGTCCAAGCGCGGCATTTCCATGATGTCCATGGTTAAGAGCGGTAATCTTGACCAGCTGACCGGCGGAGCGAAGGACAAAATGAAAGACCTTGCTGGAAATACAGCAAACGGAGGTGGCAGCCATAACGGCAGCTCCCCCAGTACAGGCAGCAGATTTTCTTCTCCATCCCCGAATGTTCAGCACGGGGTATCGGCATCGGACCATTCGAAGGCTGCCAACCTGAATATGCTAAAAGATTTCATCAAGAAAAACCCGGATGTTAAGCACGAGGTCGAGCAAATCCTGAACGAGACGCATACAGTCATACCGGGTTTGTAACCCATTTAGCAAGTGTAGAATCATTTCGGATGTTTTTCCGGGATGATTCTTTTTTTGGGCAGCTACATATTTACGTGCATTTGTGGGTATTAAATGATAAAATCAATATAGATCACTATTTTTAGCAATGATCTATTTGAGGCATCATATTATGTTATTACTACTTGGTATATAGAGGAGGATCCTGTCATGAAAATAGAACGTCTGGGTCAAGATAAGATTCGGATTTTCCTCACGTTCGACGATCTCAGCGATCGGGGAATCCAGAGAGAAGAAATGTGGCAGGAGATACCGAAGGTATATGACCTGTTCACGGAGATGATGGATCAGGCTTATAGCGAGCTGGGCTTTGACGCCACAGGCCCGCTGGCCGTCGAGGTCTTTGCTCTTCCTTCCCAAGGCATGGTCGTCATTGTAACCCGTGGAAAGTATGATCATCATTTCGGAGGACTGTCCGAGGATGAAATGCCCGATGAAGTCTATGAGATGGAGCTGACTCTTGAGCACAACGGCAGTGTAATGTACGCTTTCAACGATTTCGAGATCGTGGTGGAGGCCGCTCATATGCTGAGCCTAGTTACCGACCATGCCGGAACGCTGTACAGCTATAAGGATAAATGGTATCTGTGGTTTGATGCGGAGCAGTTTACGGCTGAGAAGCTGAATGCGCTGACCGCGGTTTTATCTGAATTTGGCCACTCATCAACGGTCAGTGAAGCGGTTCTTGAAGAATATGGCACCAAGGTGATGGCTGAGGATGCTATAGGACAAATCTGTCTCCACTTTCCAAGTCATAACTAGCATTTTCGATGACAGCATTAACGCTGTCACTGAGTGAAGGGGGGATTCGGTGCTGGTGTTTACGATTTTGGCTTCTGCATTGGCACCGGGTCTTTCACTGCTGACCTATTTCTACCTCAAAGACAAATACGATCAGGAGCCGCTGCATATGGTCCTGCGGATGTTCCTGTTCGGATTTCTAATTGTGATCCCTGTTCTCATTATCCAGAAGGGCATGCTGAATTGGTTCGGTGGCATCATGTTCATCGAGCCCGTGTTCATTTCAGGCGGCGTGGAGGAGTTTCTAAAGTGGTTCGTTCTGTTCCATCTCATTTACAATCATATAGAGTTTGATGAACCGTATGACAGCATTCTGTACTCTGCGGCCATCTCACTCGGCTTCGCCAGTGCGGAGAACATCCTGTATGCTTGGTATAGTCAGGGCGCCTTTGCTCCGATGATGATCAGGGCGATGCTGCCGGTTTCGGGTCATGCCATGTTTGGAGTTATTATGGGATACTATCTGGGGCGTGCCAAGTTTAGCAAAGGCTCTTTGAGCCGCAGATTCCTGCTGATGTCACTACTCATTCCATGGGCGTATCATGCACTGTATGACCTTATTTTGAATACCTTTAAGAACAGCTGGCTGTGGTTCATCGTTCCGATGATGGTTCTGCTCTGGTACGGAGCCATGGGCAAGATTGCACGAGCCAATAACCGTTCGCCTTTTCGTATGATCCACAAGGACGAAGAGGTTAAAACTTAAATATAGCGGACACACTTCACAATAGAGCCCCTGCACGCACAGCTGCGGGAGACTATACATGGAGGTGTCTTTTTTTATGTTGAGGGTGAAGGTGAAAATCCGCTGCAAGGAATGCGGGGAACGCTACGTGCTGCGCGGCAAAAAAGATGGCGGACGCATTGAAACGGGCTTCAAGCAATGCTTGTGCGATAACCAGAGTCATTTTGAAATCGAAGAAGAGAACTAATGCATAGAACCACTTTCTTCTAGTCAAACTAACGGCAGGATTCAGAAGAAAGGAGTGCTATTGGATGTATAAACGCATTAGTGCGGTCCTGTTTCCGGTCACCGCCATCTTGTTCATCGGCTCGCTCGTGTGGGGAAATCAGTTAAAAGAGGAACGTAATGCCGTTGAGATCCACGCGGAGAATCAATATCAGCGCGCGTTTCATGACCTGTCCTATCATATGGACCGTATTCATGATGAAATCGGCAACTCGATTGCGGTCAATACGGCGTCACAGGGCATGCAGCGGAAAAGCTTGATGAACGTCTGGAGATTGACCAGTGAGGCGCAGAATGAACTCAATCAGCTGCCACTGTCCACACTGTCTCTGGAGAAAACGGAGGAGTTTCTATCCCGGATTGCCAACTTTTCGTACAAGACCGGTGTCCGGGACCTGACGAAGGAGCCGCTTAGCGACACCGAAGCCAAAACGCTGAAGCAGCTCTATCAGAATTCCGGCGAAATTACGAAGGATTTGCAGGAAGTGCAGAACACTGCTCTATCACAGAAGCTGCGCTGGCTTGATGTAGATATGGCTATGACAAGTCAGCAGGAGTTGGCAGGTAACAGCATCATTGACGGGTTCTCGTCGGTAAACAAAAAGGTGGAGGCCTATCCCGAGCTCGAATGGGGACCATCCGTAAGCAGCATGTATACCAAGCGTTCCGTCAAAATGCTGTCCGGTGTAGCCGTAAATGAAGAGGATATTCAGCGCAAGGCTTTGAAGTTTGCAGATCTGGGACAGGGTGCGGAGTGCACGATCATCGCCAACGGCCAGGGCACAGATTGGGAGTCTTATACCGCGACGGTGCAGGCTGAAGGCATGCAGCCAATCAGTATGGATTTTACCCGCAAGGGAGGATTGCTGATTTCCTACACGGACGGACGCCAGGTCGGCAGCAAGCAGGTCTCAGTTCAGCAGGCGATGGAGAAGGCGGAGCAATTCCTGGAGAAGAAGGGGTATCGCAGCATGAAGGCTGTATCTGCAGATCCCTATGACAATCTGGTCAACTTCACATTTGTCCGTCAGCAGGACGACACCCTGATCTATCCCGAAAAAATGACGGTGCGGTCTGCCCTGGATAACGGCGATATTATCGGTTTCCAGGCCAGTGAGTTCGTATATGAACACCAGGACAATCGTGAGGTGCCGGAGGCCAAGCTCAGTCTTGAAGAAGCACGGAACACGTTGAATGGCGATTTCAAGGAACAGTATACTCGAAAAGCGCTGATCAAAAATGATCGGGATGAGGATACGCTGTGCTACGAGATTGGAGGCCGGATCAACGGCTCGAAGTATAAAATATTCATCAATGCCGACACCGGTCTGGAAGAGACGGTAGAGGTTGTCAAGGAAGCCGATGAAGGGATGAATTAAGCTTTCTGCATGCCGCTTCGTGCTAGTTATTGAGCATTTCTATGGCGGCGGCACATCTCAAACCCTGCTGACCCACTCAAGTCCCCGGTATCTTGCCGGGGGCTTGAGTTATTTTGTGCTGCGTATGTGCCCATGCTCCGGAAGCGATGAAATGCAGAGTGAAATTTTTCAATTCTGGAAAATTTACTGAAGATCAGGGGTGCCGGGCCGTGATATAATAAGGCGGTGAGAAGCAGGGGGAGGAATCAGGGTGTTTCCAAAGATTAACGAGGTATTATTTATTCAGATTGATACCGGGGATGAAGCAGCATCCAGGATTGTGTACAAATCCAGGATCGCGGAAATGGACGAGCAGTCGCTGTACATAGAGGTTCCGATTGAGGAAGGATCCGGCAGACTGAAGAAGCTCTTTTTGGGAGATGAGCTATCTCTGTATTTCGTGACTGAGGGCGGGGTCAAAAATTACTTCAACAGCTATGTTCTTGGATTTCACGAAGATGTCATTCGCCAGATCCGCATTCGCAGGCCGGAGGAAGAGTCGATCTCCAGAATCCAGAGAAGAAGCTTTCTCCGGGTGCAGGCCGATCTTGAGGTTGCCGTTACGACCGGCTCTGGGAAGCAGTTCGTCACGAGAACTGAGGATGTTGGCGGCGGCGGCGTTTCACTTTATGCAGAGAGCCATCATGGTATTGCTGATGGTGAGACACTGGATTGCTGGCTGCTGGCGGCGTACAAGAACGGCGCAATCGAGCACATCCCTTTCAGCGGAGAAGTCGTTCGCATCAAAGAAATTTCCGGCTCCAGATCACTGGTCATGGTCAAGCTGAGCCGCATCTCTGACATGGAGCGTCAGAAGCTCATCCGCTATTGCTTCGAAAGGCAGTTTGATTTCCGAAACCGCTGAATGACGCGGTTGTTCCAGGGATTGGAAAGGCATTTGTTGGGGAAGCTTTTTGCATCAGTTCCTGTAGTGTGGTATAATTTTCACGTCGCAGGCTTTGCCTGCTTTTTTCTTGAGGCTTAGGTTTGAGGAGGAATGCCCCGGTGCATACGAAGGGGACTGGTGAACAGAACAGAATCAACATTGCCATCGATGGACCCGCTGGGGCAGGCAAGAGCACCGTAGCCAGAATGGTGGCTAGCAGGCTTCAGTACATATATGTGGATACCGGAGCTATGTACCGGGCGGTGACCTGGTATATGCAAAGTCATGGAATTTCTGCAGAAAATGAGCAAAAAGTGCTTCAAACGGTGCAGAATATGGTGATTGAATTAAAACCGCATGAATCAGGTCAGATGGTATTGCTAAACGGGGAGGACGTCACGCCCTTTATCCGTTCCCAGAAAGTAAATTCCGAGGTGTCCCGTTATGCTCAAATTGAGGATCTTCGGCACCATCTGGTTCATCTGCAGCGAATGATGGCCTTATCGAAGGGCGTTGTCATGGATGGCCGTGACATTGGAACTACGGTGCTGCCTGCTGCAGAGGTCAAGATTTTCATGACGGCCAGCGTGAAGGAAAGAGCTCTCCGCCGATTCAAGGAGTTGGACAAAGCAGAAGGGATAACGTTAGAGCAGCTTGAGACTGATATCGCTAGGCGTGACCGTCTTGATGAGGAACGTGAAGTATCACCGCTTCGACGTGCGGAGGATGCTGTGTTTCTGGATACGACGGACATGAATATTGATGAGGTCGTCGAGTATATCACTTCTTTTTGTAGAACTCGTATGGATGGGGAGAAAGAACAATGATTTATGTGTTTTGCAGAGCTGTTGTCCGGGCGTTGTTTCAAGTGCTGTACCGCTTTGAATCGGTAGGCGTTCACAACATTCCGGATCAGGGTGGAGTGCTGATCTGTGCGAATCACATTAGCCTGAGAGATCCGATTTCGGTAGGCATTCATGTGAAGCGCCAGGTTAAATTTATGGCGAAGGAAGAGCTGTTCAAGATTCCTCTGTTCGGCTGGCTCGTGAAGCAGCTGGGAGCTTTTCCGGTCAAGCGGGGCGGGGTCAGCAAGGATTCCATTAAGAACTCCCTCAAGATTTTACGAGGCGGAGAGATTATGGGGATTTTCCCAGAGGGAACGAGGAACTCAGATTCTGAAGCCGCGAAGCGGGGAGCAGCAAGCTTTGCACTTCGCAGTGACGCTGCGGTTGTACCGGCGGCCATTGTTGGAGAATACAAGCTGTTTCGCAAGACCCGCATTATCTACGGCGCGCCGATTGATTTATCCTCTTATAAGGACAGCAAGTCACCTGAGACACTGGAGCAGGTAACAGCTATGATTATGAGCCGTATCCGGGAAATGCAGGCCACAGGTCAGCCGACCCGGGAGTAGCCGCTGTGAAGATGAATAATTGTGAAATACTTTATGGCAAGCTATAACATGCATAATGATGTTTTGAACTTCGCACACGCGAGTTTAAATAAATGGGGTTTGAATTGAGGAGGTTATTGACATGTCGGAAGAAACAAGAAATCAAGAAAATGCTGAAACTCAAGATCAGCTGGACCAAATCGTATCCTTGAAAAAAGGGGACACTGTAAAAGGGACGATCGTCAAACTGGAGGATAACCAAGCTTATGTAAGCATTGGATATAAATATGACGGTGTGATCCCTGTCCGCGAGCTTTCCTCGGTACAGCTTGACAACGCTTCTGAAGCGGTTCAAGTAGGTCAAGAGGTAGAGTGCAAGGTTGTCAGCATCAATGACGACAAGGAGAGTCTGGTACTGTCCAAGCGTGCAATTGACACTGAGAATTCTTGGGAAGAGCTTGAGAAGCACTTCGCAGACCAGGACGTATTCGAGGTTACTGTCGCTGATGTTGTTAAAGGCGGTCTCGTAGCAGACGTCGGTGCACGCGGCTTTATCCCGGCTTCGATGGTTGAGCGTCATTTTGTAGAAGACTTCAGCGATTACAAGGGTCGTACCCTTCGCGTAAAGGTGAAAGAACTGGACCGCGAGAACAACAAGGTTATTCTTTCCCAGAAGGAAGTTCTGGAAGAGGAGTTTGAAGCCAACAAGCAGCAGGTGATGGCTGACCTTCAGGAAGGCCAAGTGCTGGAAGGGACGGTTCAGCGCTTGACTCAATTTGGAGCATTCGTTGATGTAGGCGGTGTAGACGGACTGGTTCACGTTTCCGAGATCGCTTGGAGCCATGTGGAGAAGCCGTCGGATGCACTGTCCGAAGGAGAGCAGGTTAAGGTGAAGGTGCTGAAGGTCGATCCAGAGAAAGGCAAGATCAGCCTCAGTATTAAAGCTGCTCAGCCGGGCCCATGGGAATCAGCATCTGACAAATTCAACATTGGTGATGTGGTTACCGGTGAAGTGAAGCGTCTTGTGAGCTTCGGTGCATTTGTGGAGCTGGCTCCAGGCGTTGAAGGCCTGGTTCATATCTCTCAAATTTCCCACAAGCACATTGGAACTCCTCAAGAGGTTCTGAAAGAAGGACAAGAGGTACAAGTGAAGGTTCTGGATGTGAACCTGGACGAGAAGCGGATCAGCCTCAGCATCAAGGAAACGGAAGAAGCTCCAGCGGCTCCTGCTCCATCGCCAAGAGGCGAAAGAGCATCCAAAGGTCCGAAAATTGACCTGAAGGATAACCCTAATGTGTCCTTGAACAACCAAGGCATGAGCGTAACGCTGGGTGAGCGCTTCGGCGACAAGCTGAGCAAATTCAAGTAGACTGTAGCCAGATCACGCACGTTCAAGCGACTATTATAATCATCGTCGGCGAACCCAGCTGGGTTCGCCGTTTGTTGTTTATATGTATGCCCATGATGGGCAACATGAATAAAAGGTGCATGAAAGGTTAGCCAATTGTACTGTTTTTTGCTATGATGATAAACGTAAGAATTGACAGGAGGAGTGAACATGGCAAGACCCGTTGTGGCTATTGTCGGAAGGCCGAACGTTGGTAAATCCACGATTTTTAATCGGCTGATTGGTGATCGACTAGCCATTGTTGAAGATAAACCGGGAGTAACCCGGGATCGTATTTATGGAAATGCCGAGTGGAACGGCAAGCAATTCAGCGTCATTGACACTGGCGGTATTGAGATCGACGGTGAGGATATGATCCTGAAGTCCATTCGAATTCAGGCTGAGCTGGCCATTGAAGAAGCCGATGTGATTGTATTTATGTGTGATGCCAAGGCCGGGCTGACACAGTCTGATGAAGAGGTCGCTCAAATTCTATTCCGCTCCGGGAAGCCGGTTCTGCTTGCGATTAATAAAGTGGATAACATGAAGCGTGCCGAGGATATATACGAATTCTACAGCCTGGGCTTCGGTGATCCCATTGGGATTTCAGGCAGTCATGGTACTGGGATCGGCGATTTGCTGGATGAAGTCGTGGACGCACTGCCTGAATTGACAGAGGAAGAATACGATGAGGATGTTATCAAGGTAGCCTTGATCGGACGCCCGAATGTTGGGAAATCCTCCCTTGTGAATGCCATTTTGGGCGAAGAGAGGGTTATTGTAAGCGATATCGCGGGTACAACCCGGGATGCGATTGACACCCCTTTTGAAAAGGATGGCCAGCGCTATGTCCTCATCGATACGGCGGGGATGCGCAAGAGAGGCAAAGTGTATGAAACGACGGAGAAATATAGCGTTATGCGGGCGATGCGCGCAATTGAGCGTGCAGATGTAGTGCTTGTGCTGATCAACGGCGAAGAGGGCATTATTGAGCAGGACAAGCATATTGCCGGCTATGCGTATGAAGCGGGCAAGGCGTCCCTATTTGTCGTGAACAAATGGGATGTGGTGGAGAAGGACGACAAGACGATGCAGCACTTTCAGAACAAGATCCGTGATCATTTTCTGTTCATGACCTATGCACCGGTTGTGTTCCTGTCCGCCTTGACGAAGCAGCGCCTGCAGAAGCTGTTGCCTGTGGTGAAGCATGTTGCGGAGCAGCATTCGCTGCGGATTCAGACGCACTTGCTGAATGATGTGGTGTCAGATGCGGTAGCTATTAATCCTCCGCCGACAGACAAAGGAAAAAGACTGCGGATTAATTATGCGACTCAGGTCGCTGTGAAGCCGCCGACGATGGTTGTGTTTGTCAATGATCCGGAGCTCATGCATTTCTCGTATGAACGCTATCTGGAGAACAAAATTCGTGCAGCATTTAATTTTGAAGGCACTCCGATACGTATATTTACACGGCGAAAGTCCGATGAAAGTTAGGGGAGAACGGCTTGATTCTGAACATCGTTGGATTCATTGCAAGTTATTTGCTGGGGTCTGTAAGCTTTAGTGTGCTGCTGGCGAAGCTTTTGAAGGGGATTGATATCCGGCAGCATGGCAGCGGTAATGCAGGGGCAACGAACACACTGCGGGTTCTGGGTAAAGGACCGGCCGTGCTCGTTCTCGCCCTGGATGTGCTCAAGGGCATTGCTGCCGTATGGATCGGGGTTTGGGTTGGAGACGGCAATGCCTGGCTGCCGGGTTTATGCGGGATTGCAGCTATAATTGGCCATAACTGGCCCGTGTACTTCCGCTTTCGCGGTGGAAAAGGCATTGCAACTGCGATCGGTGTGCTGGCGACACTCTGCTTCTTGCCTGCGCTGTTTGCGGGCATCATTGCTATTCTGTCTATTGTCTTTACTCGATATGTTTCGCTAGGATCGTTGATCTTTGTGCTTCTAACGCCGCTGTTTCTTCTGCTGATGGGCTATCCTTGGCCGGTATTCTGGACCAGCTTGATTATTGGGGTGTTTGCATTCTGGCGTCACCGAAGCAACATTGTCAAGATCATGCAGGGGAAAGAGAACAAGCTGGGCTCAGGAGGAGCTTCTAAAGGAGGGAAACGCGTTGTCTGATAAAGTGGCGGTGCTGGTGGCCGGCAGCTGGGGGACTGCGCTTGCGAGTGTCCTGGTCTCCAAAAAGCTGAATGTGATGATCTGGAGCCGGAATGCGGAGCAGGTTCAGGAGATCAATGAGCAGCATAGTAATCACCGTTATTTAAAGGGGATTACGCTATCTCCACAGCTGAAGGCGACAACAGATATGGAGGAGGCTGTCCGCGGGGCTGCCGCAGTACTGATCGCTGCTCCGTCGTCAGCGATGAGATCAGTTTGCAGTCAGCTGAAATCCTGTGTCAAGGACAATGCGTTGATCATTCACGCGACCAAGGGCTTTGAGATTGAATCCTTAAAGCGAATGTCAACGGTCATCTCGGAGGAGCTTGGGCGCAGTGAAGGCGACATCGTCGTGTTGTCGGGTCCAAGTCATGCGGAGGAAGTCATCCGGCAGTGTCCAACCACGGTCGTGGTAGCCTCGGCAAGCAGTGAAGCGGCGGCGGCGGCTCAGGACCTGTTTATGAACCATGATTTCAGAGTGTATACGAATCGGGACATGATCGGCGTGGAGCTGGCTGGCGCTTTTAAAAATATTATCGCGCTGGGTGCCGGGATGTCTGACGGTCTGGGATTTGGTGATAATGCCAAGGCGGCTCTGCTGACACGGGGACTGGCTGAAATAACCCGAATCGGGATTGAGATGGGCTCAAATCCACTTACCTTTGCCGGCCTTGCCGGGATTGGGGACCTCGTAGTGACCGCCACGAGTCGCCACAGCCGGAATTGGCGCGCAGGCTACCTGCTGGGTGAGGGAAAGGCTCTAGAGGAGGTTCTAAGCTCGATGGGCATGGTTGTGGAAGGGGTTCGCACCACCCAGGCTGCCTTTGCGCTATCTGAAAAGCACGGGGTACAAATGCCGATTGCGGATCAGCTCTATCATGTGCTCTTTAAGCAGCGGGATCCTCGGACAGCCGTCATGAACCTGATGGGACGGGATCCGAAGACGGAAATGGAAATGATGCCGCTCCAAACATGGGAGCAGTGGCATTCCTAGCTTAATCACACCTTGACCTCCTGCTTCATACGATAGTATGAGGATTGCCGGAGGAGGGGTGGACATGAGCAAAAACTTTCCTAAAGATGTATTAAGCGCGATTAATAAAAAAAGCGGCAAGCAGATTTCTTCGGGAGCTGTTAAAAAGCTGGCCAATACCGTGAAGCCGTCAACGCTGCAGAATGATGCCCAGCTTCGACAGCTCATCAAGCAGGTTTCGGCGATGGCGAACGTGCCTGTCAGCGAAGAGACCGTCAAAGAGATCATCGCGGCCGTCAAAAAAAGCGGGATGAACCCAAGCAATATGGAAGCTTTGATGAAAATGATGATGAACAAGTAAAGTGTGAAGGTTTTGAGAAACATGAGGCCGCTGTGTGCAGATACAGCGGTCTTTTTGCGTGGAAGGATAGGAGGAGATTCCAAGTCATGATATAATTAGGGCAGACATTTTAGAGAAAGACAGGGGGCAATATTAAATTGGATCCAATGCAAAAGATGTGGCTGTCCATGATCGCACTGCTGATTATGGCGTTGTCCGTGATCGTCGTTACATTCGCCCGAAGCAAGACCAAGGGAGCGGTACGCTTCGGCTTGTCCTTTGTGGCATTTATGATGATGCTGATCGGCTTTATTACCGGACTGGCCTCGATCACCTAATGGAGAAGGGCTGCATGCAGCTTGAGGAAGCAGGTGAAATACATGAATGTAGAGGATATGCCGGGATTGTCCCGAGCGTTGCAGCAGCTGTCTGTTTTACTTCAAGACCTCTCAACGCCCTGGCTGCTGGGTGGCAGCTGCTCGCTGCTCCTTCAAGGAGTGCAGCTGGATAAGCCGCCGCGGGATCTGGACGTGTATAGTGACCTGGAAGGGATTCAGGCTCTTCATGAGCAGCTGGCAGCCTATGCGTTGAGTCAGCCGCGCCTGGATCAAGAGGGTATGTATAAGTCCGTGTTAAGCCGTTATGAACTGGACAGCATAGAGGCCGAGCTGGTTGGCGGCTTTGAAGTGTGTTCAGGCGGCAGTTTGTATACTGTGGAAATGGAGCTTTTATATCCTGCTGCGCCGGATGTGCTGCTTCACGGTACTCCTGTCCGTTTAACACCTCTGAGCCATGAGCTCTTATTTAATGTGCTGAGAGATCGGGAGGATCGGTATCAGGCCATTGGACAAGCTATCAGATACCGTCCGGATCAGCACCACGCGCTGCTTCAAGATATGTTATCCCGTTACACCTTGGACAGTGAGCATACACTGCGCATTCAGGAGCTGGCAGGAATTCATAAGGGTTAAGCGGGGAAACTTCATCAGAGTAAGGAGGAGCTTGAACTGAAGTGTGAGGTTACTTTTATGCCGGAAGGCAAAACCGTCAGCGTCAGACCCGGAGTTACTGTACTGGCTGCAGCCAGACAGTCCGGGGTTCACATCCCGACCCGCTGCGGCGGGAAAATGGGCTGCCTCATGTGCAAGGTTAAGCTCACCGAAGAAGAGAGCAGTCATGTACTGCCTCCGAAGGAAGAGGAGCGCCGCAAGCTGGGAACGCTGATTGATGAAGGCATTCGTTTCTCGTGTCAAACGGTTGTTCATGATCATGTGCAGGTTGAAGTACCGGAGGATCCGCTGAAGGCGGCAGTGCGCCGACAGTTGGAGAGTGCAAGAAATCGGGATCGGGAGGATTTTATTTAAAGGGAAGTGGTGAAATCCAGTGAAAAATATGTATCTGGCTGCCATAGCACTTATTGGCATGCTGCTGCTTAGCGGCTGTATGTATCCCAATGAGGATTCACAGGAAGAGCAGGTATCTTATCGTGAAAGCGTGCGTCGAATTCAAGGTGCCGTGGATGATTACTATAAAGAAACATCACTGCTGCCGATTATGACTGCAGGTGAAGAGATACCGCGTTATGAGAAATACCGGGTAGACCTGGACAAGCTCAAGAATATGGGCTATATGGATGAAATTCCGACAACCGCTTTTGAAAAGGGCGGCAGCGGGCGTTTTCTGATTATTAATGAAGAGCAGGAGCCGCTCGTTAAAGTGATGGATCTGCTTACCGTGCAAAAGATAAATGATATGCAGATGTCGGTCGACCGCTACAAGTCTGATCAAGGAAAGCTCCCGGCTGGAGAAGAGCTGTATCCCGGCTTCACGGCCGTCGATATATCCAAGACCGACGCAAAGAATTGGAAGCTGAAGAGCTTCTATTCTGGCCAGGATGTGGTGATCATGATGGATCAGGGCGGCAAGGTCTATATCGATTACGCATTTGACATTATGCAAGCTATTCAGAAAAATGGGCAGGAGCCTCAGCCGGACCAGGATCTTCGGGTATATCTGGAATCGGAATCGTTTTATGTGCCCGTGAAGTCGGTCCCTTACCGTTGGGAGAACAATCAGCCTGTGCCTCAGCCAGGCTCTTCATAACCCGCACTCTTATAAGTATCTCTGGACATACGTGCCAGAGGTGCTTTTTTTTATGATTTGATCTGCCGGCAGTAGCATATTTGCAAATACAACACATAAAGATGGTTGGAGGCAGTAGGGTGCTTACAAAAACCTTTTAATCTTTTAAAAGACGGCGGCATATTTTGAGTCCCGGAACAATAAGATGTTACTAGTCCTAATGCATGTACGAGTTACGCCGCTTTGCCGTTTCCATGTCTCTCTTCGGAATCCGGGCGGCGGACTGCTGGCGGCATGGTAAGGCTGCTCAAATGCTGCAATGGCTTTAGCTGTGAGAGGAAACACGAAGCGGATGCTCTTAATAGCATTTTTCCTTCGGAGTAATTTGAGGAGGGGATCTCTTTTGGAAAAAGTGGACATTTTCAAGGACATTGCCGAGCGAACAGGGGGGGACATATACCTGGGTGTCGTCGGTGCAGTCCGGACGGGAAAATCAACCTTCATCAAGCGGTTCATGGAAACGGTCGTGCTTCCGAACATTACGAATGAAGCGGATCGCGTACGGGCGGTCGATGAGCTGCCGCAAAGTGCAGCAGGAAAGACGATTATGACAACAGAGCCCAAGTTTGTACCGAACAATGCGGTACAGATCAAAGTGACAGAGGGCCTTGAGGTCAATGTCAGAATGGTAGACTGTGTCGGTTATGCCGTGGAAGGCGCGAAGGGCTACGAGGATGAAAATGGTCCGCGTATGATCTCGACGCCATGGTTCGAGGAGCCGATTCCATTCCAGGAGGCTGCCGAGATTGGAACGCGTAAGGTCATTCAGGAGCATTCGACACTGGGTGTCGTCATTACGACGGACGGCAGCATTGCTGAAATTCCGAGAAGCTCTTACGTCGACGCCGAGGAAAGAGTGATCGAGGAGCTGAAGGAAGTCGGCAAGCCTTTTGTGGTTGTCATTAACTCTACTCGCCCGAAGAGCGAGGAGGCACTGCAGCTGCGCAGCGAGCTGGCTGCCAAATATGATATTCCGGTCATGACCTTGAGCGCGGCAAGCATGAGTGAAGAGGACGTAACCGGCGTCCTTCGAGAGGTATTATATGAATTTCCGGTGCATGAAGTGAATGTGAATCTTCCGAGCTGGGTTATGGTGCTCAATGAGAACCACTGGCTTCGCAGCAACTATGAGAATTCGGTACGGGATACCGTCAAGGATATAAAAAGGCTGCGGGATGTCGACCGTGTTGTCGGTCAATTCATGGAATATGATTTCATTGACCAGGCCGGTCTGAGCGGTATGAATATGGGTCAGGGCGTTGCCGAAATCGACCTGTTCGCACCGGATGAGCTGTACGACCGGATTCTGATGGAGGTTGTCGGTGTTGAAATCCGGGGCAAGGACCATTTGCTGCAGCTGATGCAGGAGTTCTCCCATGCGAAGCGGGAATATGACCGGTTCGCCGAGGCACTCGAAATGGTGAAGACGACCGGCTACGGCATTGCAGCACCTTCACTGGCAGAGATGGCGCTTGATGAGCCGGAGCTGATCCGCCAAGGCACGAGATTCGGGGTTCGCCTGAAAGCGACAGCGCCGTCCATTCATATGATCCGTGTGGATGTGGAGTCTGAGTTCTCGCCAATTATCGGGACGGAGAAGCAGAGCGAAGAGCTGGTTCGCTATCTGATGCAGGATTTTGAGAACGACCCGATCAAGATTTGGGAGTCAGACATTTTTGGCCGCTCGCTGCATTCTATTGTCCGCGAAGGCATTCAGGGTAAGATTGCGATGATGCCGGACAATGCCCGCTACAAGCTCCAGGAAACACTGGGACGTATTATTAATGAAGGCTCCGGCGGCTTGATTGCGATCATTCTGTAGCCCTATGAAGAGTTTCTTAGCAACCAAAATCTGGCTAAATAAGCCGATTTGTGGTTGCTTTTTCTTATGAATGGATGATCTTGGACCTAAAAGTCTTGAAATTATGATTTGACTGTATTACTATAAATCTGTTCGCGCCAAAAGCATAAGTAATTTCATCGGGCGAAACGGCCAGAAATACGTATATTTTGCTTCAAATCGGAAACAGTGAATATCAAGTATGTACAGCTCTTGCAGGGAGGTGAAAGAATGAATAAATCAGATCTGGTCAATCAGGTGGTTGAAGCTACAGAGCTTTCCAAGAAGGATGCAACGAAAGCCGTAGACGCGGTATTTGATGCGATTTCCGAAGCTCTGCAAAATGGAGATAAGGTTCAGCTGGTTGGTTTTGGTAACTTTGAAGTGCGCGAGCGTTCCGCACGTAAAGGCCGCAACCCACAAACAGGTGAAGAAATCGAAATCCCTTCGAGCAAAATTCCTGCATTTAAACCTGGTAAAGCGCTCAAAGACGGAATTAAATAAAGATTTCTACATATTACCTACAAGAAAGGTCCGTGAATTTATTCACGGTCCTTTCTTTTAAAGGACAGGGGGCACAGAAGGTATATGGAGGATGCACGCAGCGGTGATTACTTTGTCGTCAAGGCGCTGGAAAGCGGTGTTCAGGTCATTGGCTTGACCCGGGGACAGGATACCCGTTTTCATCATACCGAGAAGCTCGATAAAGGTGAAATCATTATTGCTCAATTCACGGATCATACCTCGGCCGTAAAAATTCGGGGAAAAGCAGAAGTCATGACGAAGCACGGCAGAATGGAGTCTGGCAGCTGAAATTCAATAAAAAAGCAGGCATAGCCTGCTTTTTTATTTTGTACATATGAGGTATGACCGTGGTTAGGCAGGAGGACAATGAATAGAAAGAAAGGAGCGGCTGGCGTATGAAGCATAAGGGGATCGCGGCGGTCCTGCTGCCTGCTGTGGCAGGTGCAGTGCTGCTGTTAAGCATTTCAGGGATGCCGCTGCAGGCAGGGACCTCTGATGAAGCAGCTTCTGCTGTCTTTATGGCAGACCAGATGTCAAAACGAGAACTGACCGAGCTGAATATCGTGGATGAGCTGAATGCCTTGAAGCTGGCGGGACATCTGCAGCGTGCAGCGCTTCATGGGGCTGCGCTTTCGATCGATCTTCGGCTGGAGCAGGCGAAGCATTCCACCGTGATGGTGCATCGGCAGCTTCTGGAGCTGCTGAGCTATGCCTTCGAGCAGGTCGGCAACATTGAGCATGTCTATCTACGCTTTATAGCTGCAGATCCTTGGACAGGGAGACAGCAGCTGCTGCTGGCGGCTTCCGTGGACAGGAATCACTGGACAGAGGAGCTGCGTGAAGGTCTATCCCAGCAGAAGTCAGGAGCTTTTTCAGAACAGGCGACAGAGCAGCTGCATCTGACTCTGACAAATCTGTGGCTAAAGGCAGTTCAGCAGGACGCTCAGGGTTAAAATACAATATACAGGCATGTACGCCGCGACATGATGTGTTATAATAGATTAGATTGTAATCACAACGTGACTGTAGTACATCAAGTGCACGGAGGCTGAGAATGAAACCGTATCGCGTTCCCGCAATAGCCCAGAAATATTTGCAATATGACATGATTCAGAATCATACCGAGCTGCCGGAGTTTCCGGATGCCCGAGTTCATTTACTATACATATTTATGCAGAATCACGCTCTGCATCGCGGACCGGAACGCTCGGAAACAGCAGCACTCGCTGCTTCACTGGTTCAGATGGGTCTCGACACGCATGAAGGCATTGACACGGTCACGGAGGTCCGGAATGAGCAGGAGATGAGATCGAGGCAGCTGAAGGTGCTTGCGGGCGATTACTTTAGCAGCCTGTTCTACCAGCTGCTCTCAAGATCCGGTGACATACAAAGCATTGCACTTATGAGCCGTGCTGTCAGTGAAGTGAATGTGATGAAGATGAAGCTGTATAGTAAAATGAAGAGCATGCTCCTGACTTCAGAAGAATACCTGTCAAACATGGTACAGCTGAATATGCAGCTGTTTCTTTCTTTTACGCCGTTGCTGGATGCTTCGGCAGCAGGGACCTGGAGGCAGCTCCTGCAGGAATTCACACGCTGTGAGCTGCTGATGCGCGAAATGGATCGTTCCGCATCGCCGGAAGCAGGCAAGGAAGGCTACAGCTACTGGCTCGTTCTGGAGAATGGGCTGGAGGAAGACAAGAAGCTGCTGGCCCGCAAGGATTTGCAACTCAAGGATTGGAAGCAGCTGCTCTTGAAGCACAGATCTATGGATAAGCTGATGGACAAGCTGAGCCAGTCTCTGGAGAACATACAAGAAGCATGGCTGGCACTAGGAGAGAGCGGCGGCAATCAGATCAGAATGGCGTCACAGCCGTTCATGGAACGCTTGAATACCTGCCGCCGTGCCGTTAGAGAAGGGTAGGGAGCAGACGTTGGGAAATAACACATCCAGAACATCCGCCAATCAGCATCAGGGCGAAGAGCATCCGAAAGAGCAGTATGTTCACTCGGTATTTGAAAGCATTGCCGGCAAATATGATATGATGAATGATCTTCTCAGCTTCCGGCGGCATAAAGCGTGGCGCAAATTCACTATGAAGCAGATGAATGTGCAGCCGGGGAACACCGCCATTGATTTATGCTGTGGAACCTGTGACTGGACGATTAGCATGGCCCGTGCAAGTGAAACCGGACACATAGTCGGACTGGACTTTAGTGCAGGCATGCTGGGCGTGGGTCAGCAGAAGATTGATCGAAGCAGCCTGGACCGCCAGATTACGCTCGTTCAGGGGAATGCCATGAGCCTGCCTTATGATAGCAATTCATTTGATTACGCAACGATCGGCTTTGGTTTGAGAAATGTGCCAGACTATGTCCAGGTGCTGAAGGAAATGAAGCGAGTTGTGAAGCCGGGAGGCATGGTCGTGTGCCTGGAGCTGTCCAAGCCAACCTGGCAGCCATTTAAAGGACTATATTATTTTTATTTTCAGCAGATGCTGCCCATGATGGGTAAAGTGGTTGCAAAGCGGTATGAGCAGTACAAGTGGCTTCCAGAGTCCTTGAAGATGTTTCCGGGCCGGCAGGAGCTGGCTGGAGTCTTTACGGACATCGGGCTTACCAATGTCAAAGCCTTCCCCTTGACCGGTGGCATTGCTGCCTTACACCTGGGAATCAAGGAGAAGAAGGATGTTTAAGAAAATTGGCGTATATTTAGAAATGATTAAAGTAGAGCATACGTTGTTTGCTCTGCCCTTTGCATTCATGGGAGCTATTGCGGGTGCCGCCGCAGTGTTTGGCGATCTCCCGCCCTGGATGGATATCTGGTGGATTTTTCTTGCGATGTTCGGGGCCAGAAGCGCGGCCTTTGGCATTAACCGCCTTGCAGATCAGTATATTGATGCCAAGAATCCCAGAACGTCTCAGAGGGCTATTCCAGCCGGGCTGCTGAAGCCGCTGGAGGCGATTGTTTTTATTATCGTATCCTTTGCACTGTTTATCTGGGCTACGATTGAACTGGATCCTTTTGCGTTCCGCCTGCTGCCCATCGCCTTCTTCTTTCTGGTCATTTACTCCTTCACGAAGCGCTTCACCTGGCTCTGTCATGTCGTGCTTGGATTGACCACCGCCTTGGCTCCGTTAGGAGGCTGGGTTGCGGTAACCGGGCAGCTGGACTGGAGAGCGATGGTGTTCTATCTGGCGCTTGCCTTCTGGACCGCCGGCTTCGATGTCGTTTATGCTTGTCAGGATGAAGAGTTTGACAGCAAGGAAGGCTTATATTCCATTCCTTCCCGGTTTGGACTGCGCCGTGCGCTTTGGTTCGCTCGAGGCTTTCATGTGATTACTGCTGCAGGATTGCTTCTGCTCTGGATCATCACGCCGCTGGGCGGGTGGTATTTAGCAGGAGCGCTGATCGCCTGCGGTATCTTGTTCTATCAGCACTACATTCTATCACCGAACGATATGAGCAGGCTGCAAACGGCCTTTTTTACGATGAATATTGCTCTAAGCATGATTATGTTCGTATTTACCTTAATCGACTCGGTGGTGAAATACGTATGACGGACAACCGGAAGCGAAGCTGGGTTGTAGGCATTACAGGGGCCAGCGGCTCCATTTACGGAGTTCGGCTTATCCAGGTTCTTTTATCTATGGACATGGATGTGCATCTGGTGATTTCGAATGCCGGGTGGCGTGTGCTGAAGGAGGAGCTGGGGTGGCAGGGAACTCACCGTGAGGATCTGCTGCAGCAGCACTTCGGGGCGTACGCCGGGAGCTATACGTATCACGCCATCGGTGATATCGGAGCAGGCATTGCCAGCGGCTCTTATCTGGTGGAAGGGATGATCATCATGCCGTGCTCCATGGGCACGCTGTCCTCTGTCGCGCATGGCGCTTCTGATAATCTGATGGCTCGGGCTGCAGATGTGATGCTGAAGGAAGGGCGTCCGCTTCTGCTCGTGCCAAGAGAAACTCCGCTGCACGCAATCCATCTCGAAAATATGCTGACACTGTCAAGACTGGGCGTCAAGATCATACCGGCTATGCCAGCGTTCTATTTCCATCCTCAGACTCTGGAGGACCTTGTAGATTTTCTTGTAGGTAAAGTGCTGGACAGCGTCGGGATCCAGCATGAACTATTTACAAGATGGGGTGACCACGATGTCCAGGCCTGACGGAAAAACGGTGATCGGCAAGATCAGCTATACGAATGCATGGCCGCTGTTCCATTATGCAGATCCCGGCAGGCTTCCCTTTCCAGCGGAGCTGCTCACGGCTGTTCCCGCGGTGCTGAATCAAGGTATGCAGCAGGGAAGCATTCATATCGGCGCGCTATCCTCATTCGCATATGGACAAGCGGCAGACAAGCTGCTGCTGCTCCCGGATCTGTCTGTCAGCTCGGACGGGGACGTCAAGTCAATTTTGTTGTTCTCTCAAAAGCCCTTATCCCAGCTGGTTCACTCCCGGATCGCTTTGACGAACACGTCGGCGACATCGGTTAATCTGCTGAAGATCCTAATGAAAAAATCACTCAACGGCTCTCCCGAATTTATGACCATGGAGCCGGATCTGGACCTGATGATGGCATCAGCGGACGGTGCTCTGCTCATTGGAGATCATGCGATCAAGGCCTCCTGGAGCAACCATAAATATCATGTAACTGACCTGGGACGCTGGTGGAAGGAGTATACGGGCTGCAGTATGACCTATGCTGTCTGGGCCGTAAACCGGGCTGCTGTTCAGCAGTCACCGGGCAGAATGAAGGCGATTATGGAGATGTTTCAGGCTAGCAAGTTAAAGGGTCTGAGTGAGCTTCAGCCTATTATTGATGAAGCCAGAGCCGTGATCGGCGGTTCTCAAGAATACTGGCAGACCTACTTCAGCAATCTGGAGTATGATTTGGATGACGGCAAGCAGCAAGGCCTTCAGCTGTATTTCAAATATGCGCATGAGCTGGGTCTGCTGCCGTCCCGGGTATATCCCGAGATTTGGAATGACAAATTCGTAGTGCAGGTGAAGGAATGAAACGACTGGACATTTTTGGAGCCTTAAAGAAGGACATGGATCTCATTGAGAAGGAGCTTTACCGGAGCATTGAGGGCGGCGATTCGGAGCTGGTCGAAACGTCGCTACATCTGCTGAAGGCTGGCGGCAAACGATTGCGTCCTGTCTTTGTGCTTATGGGCGGCAAATTCGGAAATTACGATATTGAGAAGCTCAAGCATATTGCCGTTCCGTTAGAGCTGATTCATAGTGCTTCTCTGGTGCATGACGATGTTATCGATAATGCCGACATGAGGCGGGGGAAGCCGACGGTCAAGGCCAAGTGGGACAATCGAATCGCGATGTACACCGGAGATTACATATATGGAAAAGCCCTGGAAATGACGACAGCTCTATCTAATCCGGAAATTCACCAGATTCTGTCCAAGGCTATGGTCGAAATGACGATCGGAGAAATGGAGCAAATCCGGGATTTCTTTAATGTGGAGCAGGATGTCAGGCGATATCTGCTGCGCATTCGCAGAAAAACCTCGCTCCTGATTGCCGTTAGCTGTCAGCTTGGAGCCCTGGCTGCAGATGCCGACCGGCAAAAGGCTGCAGCGATGTACCGATTCGGGTACAACGTCGGCATGGCTTTTCAAATTCAGGATGATCTGCTCGACGTCTGCGGCACTGAGAAACAGATCGGCAAGCCGCCGGGCAGCGACATCCGTCAAGGTAATATTTCACTGCCGGTCATCTTCGCTCTGCAGGATGCCAGGACGCGGGAGCCGCTGCTGCAGGAAATTGAACAGATTCACAAGCAAGACGGACAAGGGGACGTCAGTACGGCGATTTCTCTCATCCGCGGGAGCCAAGGAATCCAGCAATCCGAGGAGCTTGCGAGCCGGTACATTGCCAAGGCGATTCAAGCTCTGGACCATCTTCCGGATATCCGTACCAAAAAACATTTAAAAGATATTGCACATTTTGTAACCAAGCGTTCATACTAGACTTAATTTCGTACATTGCCCTATCTTGAAATTTACGTTAGAACCGTAGTGCATCACAAATTACATTGGAGAGTGATGAGAACCATGGAACGTACTTTTTTAATGGTCAAGCCGGATGGTGTTCAGCGGGGTCTGATTGGCCGCATCGTGAGCCGTCTGGAGGATAAAGGCTTTAAGCTGGTTGCTGGCAAATTCGTGCAGGTAACAGAGAAACAGGCCAAAAAGCATTATGCGGAGCACGAAGGTAAGGATTTCTTCCCGAATCTCGTTTCCTTTATTACGTCGGGACCTGTCTTTGCGATGGTGTGGGAAGGCGATAACATTATCGAGCTGTCCCGAATAGTCATCGGAAAAACCAATGTGACAGAGGCCCAGCCGGGAACGATTCGCGGTGACTTCGCCTGTCATACCCCCCGTAATCTGATCCACGGGTCAGATTCTCCTGCAAGCGCGGAACGCGAGATCGGTAACTTTTTTGACAGCCAGGAGATCGTGGATTATGACAAGAGCATGAGCCGCTGGAGTTAAGCACGTCATTCTGGGACAGGGAAGGTAAGAATCCATGCAATGTGAGCAGATCGGACAGGATCCGGATTACTCCGGCTTTATCCTGAATATTGAGCGCAGCACGGGAATCAATCTGGCAGAATATAAAGAAACCCAGATGAAGCGCAGACTGACTACCCTGCGGATGAAGAACGGGTACTCATCGTTTGCGGCTTTTTACGAAGCGATGATGAACGACAAGCTGCTGTTTCAGGAGTTTCTGGATCGAATGACGATCAACGTATCGGAATTCTGGCGGAATCCAAATCGGTGGGAAGTGCTTCGCACCAAGGTGCTGCCGGAGATGAAGCCATCCGGCCGACTCAAGGTATGGAGTGCCGCCTGCTCTACCGGGGAGGAGCCGTACACGCTGGCTATGATTCTCTCAGAAGAGAGGCTGCTTTCTGGCAGCACGATTCTGGCCAGTGATCTGGATGAAGGCGCATTGGCACGTGCGCAAGAGGGCTTGTATGTGGAAAGGTCATTAAAGGACGTGCCGCGTGAGATTGCTTCCCGTTATTTTAAGGAAGAAGGACCGGTATTCCGTGTTGATCCCCAGCTGAAGAAGGGAATTCGGTTTCAGAAGCAGAACCTGCTTACAGACCGATTTGAAACCGGATTTGATCTGATCGTGTGCCGCAATGTGATGATTTATTTCACTGAAGAGGCAAAGCACAAGCTCTATCACAAGTTTGCTGCCAGCCTGCGGCCTGGCGGTGTGCTGTTTGTAGGCAGCACGGAGCAGATATTTAACCCGGGGCAGTACGGGTTAGAGACCGCAGAAACGTTCTTCTACCGCAAAATCCAATCGTAAATACCTGCATAATTTGTAGCTGTGCCATCCATACTATGCCAATGAAGCCAGAGTCTGGAGGTTGAGGTATGGATAAACGCAAGGTCATTGATGCTTACCGCCAAGGGCTGTTCAGCATACAGGAATGTGCGCAGCTGCTCGGCGTGGACAAGCTTCAATTATCTGCTGTCTTGTCATCGGCAGAGGGTAATACGGCGCCGATGCATCGGGAGCCAAGCCGTCTGTATAGTAAAGTCAAGTGAGGCCCGCTCGAAGAGCTGCTTTCCTGGATTTAATGAATCTGGGGGAGGGCTCTTTTTTGTGTTTTCAGGTTCAGTCAGAAACCTGATTACAGGACACAGAAAGGGTAGTTACATGGTCATCTATTCTTGTCAAAGCATGCCTGCTGTACTATAATGGTCTGACAAGGATTTTAGCGGTTTACAGTCCTAAAACTTTAAGGGGCGAACGTTCATGAAAACACTTCAAGTCCATTTAGGAGAACGATCCTACCCGATTTATATTGGACGGGATTTATTAAGCAAGGCAGGAACCTATTGTGAAGAGCGGGGAATCAGTCGTAAGAGCCGGCATCTCATCGTTACCGATGAAAGCGTGGCCCCTCATTATCTGGAGCGGGTTCAGAGCAGTTTGGCGGAAGCAGGTTATGATGCAGCAGTACATATTGTTCCAGCAGGTGAAGGCTCAAAGTCATTAAAGGTTTACGAAGAAGTCATGACGACGGCGATATCTTCCCGTTTGGATCGAAGCTCGGCCGTTTTTGCACTGGGCGGTGGGGTCGTGGGAGATCTTGCTGGCTTTGTGGCAGCCTCATATATGCGGGGCATTACTTTTGTACAAATTCCGACGACCATTCTTGCGCATGACAGCAGCGTTGGTGGGAAGGTGGCGGTGAACCATCCTCTGGCCAAAAATATGATCGGGGCTTTTCATCAGCCCGTCATGGTGCTTTATGATGTAGATACGCTGACTACGCTGCCTCCCCGCGAAGTATCAGCGGGGCTGGCCGAAATGGTGAAGCACGGCCTGATTCTGGATCGGGATTTTGCATACTGGTGCTTGGAGCACGCCGATGATTTACTGGCCCTGGATGCGGATACCTTAACGTATGGTTTGGAGCGCGGCTGTGCCATTAAGGCTGAGGTCGTATCCTCAGATGAGCGGGAAAGCGGATGGAGAGCGGTTCTTAATCTGGGACATACCATCGGCCATGCTGTTGAGGCTGTCGGCGGATATGGACGTTTTCTGCACGGGGAAGCCATCGCAATCGGGATGGCAGGCTCCGCGATGCTCGCTGAGGAGCTGGGAAGAAGCGGCCTGTACGATGAAACGGTGAAGATGCTGCAAGCGATACAGCTGCCGGTGACATTGCCTGGGGATGTTTCCGTCGATGAAGTCATGGAAGCCATGCAGCACGACAAGAAATTTTCAGAAGGACAAATGGTATTTATTGTGCCGGAAGAAATCGGTCGTGTCAGCATCGTCAAGGATGTGCCTGTGACCGTAGTACGCAGCGTTGTGGAACGTTTACAGAAAGAGGGGATCAAGGGATGATGATGAATCGCGGCATTCGCGGTGCCACTACGGTATCCGGTAATAACGAGCAGGAAATTTTGAATGAAACGATTGTGTTGCTTCAGGAGATCATTTCGAGCAATGATCTTGAACCGGAATTTATCAGCAATATTTGGATCACCATGACACAGGATCTGAATGCAGCCTTTCCGGCAAAGGCTATTCGCAACCTGGACGGCTGGGAGCTCGTTCCATTGATGTGTTCTGTGGAGATACCGGTTGAGGGCAGCCTTCCGCGCTGCATACGCCTCATGGTTCAGGTCAATACTGAAAAAAGCCAGCAGGACATCAAGCATGTCTATCTCAATGAAGCCAAGCGCCTGCGGCCGGATCTGTCATCGACGGCTTCCTCATAGAAATCAGGGTTGCACGGAAAAGCACTTATCATGTATAATCAAGGGCAGATGAGCAGAGTAGAGTGTAGCTGAGTATAGTTGAGCAGAGATGAGACTGATTGATAGCATCCGGCATATGAGATGTTTGTTTTCGTTATATCCTGACGTAGCGTGATATGGGCTGATGAAACCGCCAATATTCATGATGTTAATGTCCAGGAGAATATCAGGAAACCTCATATGTGCTCTTTATATACTCTGAATTTGTGACCTCTACCCTTGGTAGGGGTCTTTTTGGCTTTTTAAGATAAACATTTCAAAGCAATTTTAAGGAGGAAGAGAGCATGGCGAGTCCATCTGTAGAGCAGGTCATCAGCCTGGCAGGACGGTATAACCTGATTCCCGTAGCGGTACGTTTGCTGGCCGACATGGAAACCCCGATCCGATTATTCCAGCGTTACGCCGAGCGTGAAAGAGCGTTTCTGCTGGAAAGTGTGGAGGGCGGCGTGCAATGGGCGCGTTATTCCTTTATCGGTACGGATCCCTTCCTGATGATTAAAGGCAAGAACGGCACCATTGAGGTGGAGGTGGACGGCGAGCGCAAACAGCTGAACGGCAAGCCCGTGGAGGAGCTGAAGGCCTTGCTGAGAGGATATCGAAGCCCGCAGCTAGAGGAGATGCCTCCTTTTACAGGCGGCGCGATTGGCTTTTTCGGGTATGATTTGCTGCAATATTATGAAAATCTGCCGGCGCATGCGCTGGACGATCTGGGAATGGACGATATTCGTTTTATGTTCTGCGACCAGATTATCGTGTTCGACCATATCAAGCAGCACATTCTGCTTCTGGGTAATGTCCATATTAAGGAAGGAGACACCGATGAGGAGATTCGGCGATCCTATCATGAGGTGTGCAGCAGGCTTGAAGCGACAGCGGGACAGCTGCAGGAGCAGGGACCTCGTGAGAATGTGAACGCCAGAGGCATTCCGGTTAACCTGGAGCCGAAGGACATTCAGTCCAACATGACCAAGGAGCAATATATCGCAAATGTGGAAAAGGCGAAGGAATATATTCGCGCCGGTGATATTTTTCAAGTTGTGCTATCCCAGCGCTTTCATATTGATACCGAGGTTTCCCCGCTCCATGTTTACCGGGTGCTTCGGACAGTGAATCCATCACCCTATATGTACTACTTGAAAATGGATGAAGAAATTATAGTAGGAACGTCGCCGGAGGCGCTCGTCAAAGTAGACGGCGGCCGGCTCGAAACCCGGCCTATTGCCGGTACCCGGCCGAGGGGAGCCGATGAGGCTGCGGACAAAGCATTGGCAGAGGATCTCCTGCAGGATGAGAAGGAGCGCGCCGAGCATCTCATGCTGGTGGATTTAGGAAGAAATGATTTGGGGCGTGTCAGTGAATTCGGTACCGTGAAATGTGAGTCCTTTATGGAGATTGAACGGTATTCCCATGTCATGCACATCGTCTCCAGCGTGACGGGCAAGCTGCGAGAGGATAAGGACTTTTTTGATGCATTTCTGTCCTGTCTTCCGGCGGGTACCGTCTCCGGTGCGCCGAAGCTGCGAGCTATGGAAATTATCGCAGAGCTGGAGAGGGAGGCCAGAGGAGCGTACGCGGGAGCGATTGGTTATTTAGGCTTCGCCGGCAACATGGATTCCTGTATCACCATCCGCACAATTATTTTCCGCAAAGGCAAGGCCTATGTTCAGGCGGGAGCGGGCATCGTCTGGGATTCGGTGCCAGAGAAGGAATACGAGGAAACGGTAAACAAGGCGAAGGGGATGCTGAAGGCGATCCGGGTAGCAGAGGAGATGTTTCCGCCGGAGCCGAAGCCTGATCATGTGACGAATCAGGATTATTTTTTCGAATATAACCCTAAATGAATAGAGAAGAAGGAGGAGATCGGTGTGGGCAATGCGGATGGTATTCTTAAAGGTCTGTCCAAGATCGTGGAAGGACAGCATCTAAGCCGGGAAGAAGCAAGACAGATTATGCAGAGCATTATGGAAGGAGAAGCTGCGCCGTCACAAATTGGCGGCCTCTTGACAGCATTGCGGATGAAAGGTGAAACGGTGGAGGAAATTACCGGCTTCGCAGAAGCGATGCGGGGATCGGGTGGACGCGTGCGGACAGAACGTACACAGCTCCTTGATACTTGCGGCACCGGAGGATCCGGAATTCACAAGTTTAACATTTCAACCGTTTCGGCGATCATCTCATCCTCCGTCTCCGTTCGTGTCGCGAAGCATGGTAATCGCTCGGCCTCCGGCCGTGCTGGAAGTGCGGATGTGCTGGAAGCGCTTGGGGTCAACATTCATCTGAATGCCGAGCAGGCCTCCCGCTGCCTGGAGGATATAGGCATCTGCTTTTTGTTTGCGCAAATCTATCATCCTTCAATGAAGCATGCTGCAGGCCCGCGCAAAGAGCTGGGGATTCGCACCGTATTCAACATGCTGGGGCCGCTGACCAATCCGGCGGGAGCAGACCGGCAGCTTCTGGGCATTTATGATATTCATAAAACAGAAACGATCGCGCAGGTGCTTAAAGAGCTGGGGCTAAAGCGCGCTATGGTGGTCACCAGTCATGACGGCCTGGACGAGATCAGCGTTTCTGCACCGACCCGGGTCAGTGAGCTTCGCGGCGGTGAAATATCTACATTTAATATTGAGCCTGAGGAATTAGGACTTCGCCGCCATCCTATGCAGGCGGTCATTGGCGGGGATGCTAAGGAGAATGCGAGTATCATTCGCGGTGTTCTTCAGGGTGAACAGAATGCCTACCGTGACATCGTTCTAGCCAATGCCGGAGCCTGTATTTATGTGTCCGGTCTCGCGGAGACTCTGGCAGAGGGTGTAGGCCAGGCCGCGCAGGCGATCGATTCAGGTGCGGCCCAGAACAAGCTGGAGCAATTAATTGCCAAAACGGAGGAACTGACCTATGTATCTTGATCGTATCGTCGCAACGAAGAAAGAGGAGCTGGCGGAGCTGTATCGCGGATTTGATCTGAATCATGTGCGGGAGCAGATTCAAGGACTGCCAGACACGCTGGGCTTTGCAAACAAGCTGCTGCATTCCCGAAGCCGGGATATGGGTCTGATTGCCGAAGTGAAGAAGGCCTCGCCTTCCAAGGGACTCATTCGTCCAAATTTCGATCCCGTATCGATAGCCAAGTCTTATGAAGAGGCCGGTGCGGATTGCTTGTCAGTACTGACCGACGTGCACTACTTTCAAGGCAGCGCCGCTTATTTGCAGCAGGTAAGGCAGGCTGTTGGCCTGCCGCTGCTGCGCAAGGACTTCGTTATAGACGAGGCACAGATCTACGAAGCCCGCTTGCTTGGAGCGGATGCGGTCCTGTTAATTGCAGCGATTCTTACACCGTCCCAGCTGGAGCATTTTATGGGTGTGGCCGGCTCGATCGGCTTGGACTGCTTGGTCGAGGTGCACGACCAGGAGGAGCTCAGCATTGCGCTGAAGCTGGAAGGCCTCTCCCTGGTAGGAGTCAATAACCGCAACCTGAAGACGTTTGAGACCTCGCTGTCGATCACGAAGGAGCTTAGTGCTCTGATTCCGTCCGGTATTGCCTTGATCAGCGAGAGCGGCATTAGTAAAAAAGAAGACATTCAGTATCTATCAGCTGCAGGCGCACAAGGTGTACTTATCGGAGAGCATTTCATGCGGCAGCCCGATGTTTCTGCCGCTGTCACCGAGCTGATGGGCCCTGTTACACTCAAAAGTGAGGGGCTCGCATGAGCGCTCCCCTTCTAAAAATCTGTGGACTTCAGAACGTTGAAGTGCTAAAATCGATGATAAACTTACCCGTGGATTTGATCGGTTTTGTATTTGCAAGAAGTAAACGCCAGGTTACAGCAGAGCGGGCCAAAGAGCTTGCCGAGCTGCTCCGTCAGTGGGATCAGACCGATCAGCCTGCCGCAGCCGGGGTCTTTGTCAACCCTTCCATGGAGGAGCTGCGGGAGGTGCTTGCCCATGTCCCGCTGGAGGTTGTGCAGCTACATGGACAGGAAACCTCGCAGTTCTGCCGGGAAGTGAAAGAGAGCTTCCCGGTTTCTGTTTATAAAGCTGTTTCGGTACGCAGCGGGGACGCCAGGAAAGACCATCTTCAGGAGCTGGCGAGCTATGCCGGAAGCATTGACGCCCTGCTGCTGGATACGTATGATCCGGAATACGGCGGCGGCTCCGGCCAGACGTTTGATTGGGAGTCCATTCCTGAATATCAGCAGTGGACACGCCGCCATGGCATCCCGCTGTTTGTAGCAGGCGGCCTGAACGCAGACAATGTTCGAGATTTAATGCTCCAGTTTCAGCCCGACGGGGTAGACGTCTCCAGCGGAGTCGAAAGCGCCCCGGGTGTGAAGGATATAGCAAAAGTGAACGCATTTGTGGAAAGGGTGAAATCCATATGATACAGCTTCCCGATATACATGGACGTTTCGGTGATTTTGGAGGCCGCTTCGTCCCTGAAACATTAATGAACGCCTTGATCGAACTAGAGCAGGAATATAAGCGGTACGAGAATGATCCGGAATTCAAAGCGGAGATCGCTTATTTGTTGAAGCAATATTCTGGCAGAGAGACACCGCTTTATTATGCGGAGCGTCTCAGCAAGCATCTGGGATCAGCCAAGATTTATTTAAAGCGTGAGGATTTGAATCATACCGGTGCCCATAAAATTAACAATGCGATTGCCCAAGGGGTACTGGCCAAGCGCATGGGCAAGAACAAGGTTATCGCTGAAACCGGCGCCGGCCAGCATGGTGTGGCCACGGCCACAGTGGCCGCCTTGCTGGGGCTGGAGTGCAAAGTGTTTATGGGCGAAGAGGATACTAAACGTCAGCAGCTGAATGTATTCCGCATGAAAATGCTGGGAGCAGAGGTTGTACCGGTCACCTCAGGCAGCCGGACACTGAAGGATGCCGGGAACGAAGCGCTGCGCTACTGGGTCAGTCACGTTGAGGATACCTTTTATTGCCTCGGCTCGGCGGTTGGCCCTCATCCGTATCCAATGATGGTTCGGAATTTCCAGCGCATTATCGGCGATGAGACCCGCAAGCAGATGTTAGAGATGGAAGGTCGTCTGCCGGATCGCATCTTTGCACCTATTGGTGGCGGAAGCAATGCCATCGGCATGTTCTATCCGTTTCTGGAGGATGCTGAGGTCCAGCTTTTTGGTGTAGAGGCGGCTGGTAAAGGGGTAGAAACCGATCGGCATGCGGCTACAATGAGCAAGGGAACCAAGGGTGTATTTCAGGGCTCGATGAGTTACCTGCTTCAGGACGATTATGGCCAGGTGAAGGAAGCTCATTCCATTTCTGCCGGTCTGGATTACCCAGGCGTAGGTCCGGAGCATTCCTATCTGAAGGATATTGAGCGGGTCCAGTACGTACCGATCACGGATCGGGAGGCGCTGGAGGCTCTGCAGCTGCTGTGCCGGACGGAGGGGATAATCCCTGCGCTGGAGTCGGCGCATGCAGTAGCTCAAGTGGCGAAGATGGCTGCGGATTGGACCGAGGAGGATATTATCGTCATTTGCCTGTCCGGACGGGGAGACAAGGACGTAGAGTCCATTATGGCATACACGGGAGGTAACACCCTATGAACCGGATGGATGAAGCATTTAAAAAAATAAGGGCGGCTGGTGAAACGGCACTGATTCCGTTCATTACCGTTGGTGATCCTAATCCGGCAGTCACGCTGGATATCATTTCCGAGATTGAGGCAGCGGGTGCCGATATTGTGGAGCTGGGAGTGCCTTATTCCGATCCTTTAGCGGACGGACCTGTCATTCAGCGCGCTTCGGAGCGTGCACTGCGCAGCTTCGTTACGATTCGGACCTGTATGGAAACCGCGCTGCAGGCAAGACAAGCGGGCAGCAAGCTGCCATTTGTTTTGTTTACGTATTATAATCCCGTGCTCCAAATGGGACTAGATACTTTTATACAAGAGGTTGTGACTCACGATATTAGCGGATTCATTATTCCGGATTTGCCCATTGAAGAATCTGAGAAGATTCGCAGCAAGGCGAAGGCGGCAGGAGTTCATCTGATCCCGTTAGTCGCTCCAACCTCTCATGAGCGGATCGAGAATATTGTCCGTGATGCCAGCGGCTTTGTGTATTGTGTATCCTCGCTGGGCGTAACAGGTGAGCGGACGGATTTCTACAGTGGCATTGAGCCTTTCCTGAATACGGTCAAGCAGCTGACAGACATTCCGGTAGCCATCGGCTTCGGGATTTCAAGCCGCGAGCAGGTTGCCCGCTTTTCCGAGATTTGCGATGGTGTCGTCGTGGGCAGTGCTATTGTGCGACAGATCGAAGCCGCAATTCCCCTGCTCGAGAAGGCAGAGACCAAAGCGCAGGGGCTGCAGCAAATCCGGGAGTTTGTATCTCAGTTAAAAGGCAGTAAAGTACACGAAGGGTGAGTGAATGAATATGAAGCCTAAATCAAACATAGTCAATCTGCCGGTCTACCAGCCGGGTAAGCCGATTGAAGAGGTGAAGCGCGAGCTGGGACTGGACGAAGTCATCAAGCTGGCCTCTAACGAAAATCCATATGGCTGCTCACCGAAAGCGAAAGAAGCGATCATTGCTGAGTTATCCAATGTCAGTGTGTATCCGGACGGCGGCGCAGCGGAGCTGACCACAGCGTTATCGGAATATCTTGGGGTTGCCAAATCCTCGTTGATTTTTGGCTGCGGCTCGGATGAAGTTATCGCGCTCATTACCCGGGCATTTCTCGTTCCCGGTGATGAGACCATTATGGCCGACCAGACGTTCTCGGTATATAAGAGCAATGCCGACATTGAAGGTGCACTCAGCATTGAAGTGCCGCTGAAGAATGGTGTTCACGATCTGGATGGCATGCTGGCCGCCGTCACGGACAAGACCAAGATTATCTGGGTGTGTAACCCGAACAATCCGACCGGAACCATTGTGGCAGAACGTGACCTGATCTCATTTATGGACGCGGTGCCGTCCAGTGTTATGGTTGTGCTGGACGAAGCTTATTATGAGTTTGTAACAGATGAGAGCTATCCACAGGGCGTTCCGCTGATGGAGAAATACAGCAATCTGGTGATTCTTCGCACCTTCTCCAAGATTTACGGCTTGGCCTCCCTGCGTATCGGGTATGGGATTGCTCAGCCGGAGGTCATAACGCTGATCAACCAGGTGCGGGAGCCGTTTAATACGAATCGTTCGGCGCAGGCTGCAGCGAAAGCAGCGATTGGAGATCAGGGCTTTATTGAGGAATGCTGCAGGCTGAATGCAGAAGGACGGGACTTTTTGCAACAAGAATTTGACCGTCTCGGCTTGAGCTATTTCCCGTCACAAGGCAATTTTGTAATGGTTGATGTCAAGACCTCGGGCAAAGATGTGTTCGACAAGCTGCTGAGACAAGGGATTATCGTACGTCCCGGCTTTGCACATTACCCGACATATATCCGGGTCAGTGTGGGAACACCGGAGCAAAATCAGGCATTTGCCTCCGTCCTGGAAGAAGTGCTGCGCGAGATCCAAGCACCTGCCTAGACTGTAACTTTGAAAGTAGTGAAGCTGAAGATGTCCAATGATCAAGACATAAATATTTCAATATTCGGTGTTGGCCTGATCGGCGGCTCGCTTGCCATGTGCTTCAAAGGAAAGCCTGGCCTTACGGTGACAGGCTTTAGCCATGATGAGAGCTATGCCGAGCAGGTTGCTGCCAGAGGCGTCGTTGACAAGGTGACGCTATCCATAGAGGAAGCGGCTCAGGATGCCGATTATATTTTTCTATGTGTCCCGGTGGGCCGCCTCGAGGAGTATGTTACCCGACTAAGCCAGATGGCCCTGAAGCCGGGATGTATTATTACCGATGTAGGCAGTACGAAATCCAGCATTGCCGATTGTGCACGGAGATTGCAATTTCAAGAGGCCTGCTTTATTGGGGGACATCCCATGGCCGGCTCGGAAAGGGCTGGCGTGGGTGCCGCCTCTTCCTTGCTGTTCGAGAATGCCTATTACGTGCTGACGCCGCCTCCGGAAACGCCGGAGGATCAGGTTCGCTCTCTTGCCGATCTGCTCTCCCATACCCGGGCTCATGTCGTACAGGTCGATCCGGAGCAGCATGATCAGATTGTAGGCGCCATCAGCCATCTTCCTCATATTATTGCGGTGGCCCTGGTCAACCAGATTAGTCAGTACAATGACAGCAATCCACTTTACCAGCTGCTTGCGGCTGGAGGGTTTAGAGATGTGACCCGCATTGCGGCCAGCGATCCTGTGGTATGGAGAGACATTCTGGTCAATAACCGAAAGGTGCTGCTGCCGCTTCTGCAGGACTGGAATCAGGAAATACAGAAGTTTGTGTCTATGCTGGAGCGGGGGGATGGAGTCGGCATTCAGGATGCCTTTCAGAAAGCCGGCGCCTTCCGCAATGAGCTGCCGGAACGCAGAAAAGGCATGATCGTCTCCCGGTACGACATTTATCTGGATGTTCCCGATCATCCCGGCATCATTGCAAAGATTACTTCCGAGCTCGGACATAATCAGGTTAACCTCAGTAACATCCAGATTATTGAGAGTCGGGAGGACGTCCCCGGGGTTATGCGGCTGTCCTTCCGCAATGTAAAAGAGCAGGAAAAGGCCATGGAGCTGCTGCAATCCAAAGGCTACACCGTATACTTATAGACACGTTTGAAGAGCGGAAACAAATTTTTCCGCTTTAGTGTTGACAAAATGAAAACGTATACATATAATAAAAGTACAGTATGGTTTCTCTCCACTCCTATCCAATAACTGTGTTGTTCTTCATGAACAACGGCCGCGAATCTTTCGCGGCCTCTTTTTTTTGTCTGGCGTGCCCAGAAGCACGCATCTTCTAGCCGGTGAAAGTCCGGTCGCGGGAGGGGCCAAGCCCCCGCGTAGCTAGGATACCTGCGTACGGCGAAATCTGTGCGTAGAAGCGTATCGACGAAAGTACCTGTCGGAGAC
>NZ_JAGFIP010000012.1:0-147468 GCF_017582705.1 Paenibacillus sp. F411 | reverse complement strand
ACTTTCAGGGTTCTTTTTCTCGTAAGCTTGAATCGCAGCGCTGTCGATCGCGACGTGACTGCCATCAATGACGCCTTCTTGCCTACAACGATTTACCAAGTCGTCGAACAGCTGTTTAGCCAGGTTTTTCTTCGTCAGATCTGCAAAACCATTTGGGGGCTAAATAGGTATGACGGGATACCTCTGCTCATTGCTTAACGTATCTCGTTCGGGGTATTACAGCTACTTACAAGCTGCAGATTCACGCTTAGAGCGGATTCGTTCGGATGCTGAGGCTGGGGAGCTGATTAAGAAGGCTTTCGAACGAAGGGGTTACAAAAAGGGCTCACGCTCCATTAAGATGATTCTTGAGCACGAGTTTGGTGTCATCTATAACCTAAAGAAAATCCGTAGACTGATGAAGAAATTTAACATCGTATGTACGCACAGAAAACCCAACCCTTATAAACGCATGACCAAAGCTACGCTGGAACACCGAACCTTACCGAATCCCCTACAGAGGGACTTCAAGAAGGGCATACCAGGTCTGGCCCTGCTTACGGATATCACGTACCTTCCATACGGCCGCTCCGAGATGGCCTATTTGTCGACCATACTGGATGCCTCAACGGGTGAGATCCTCTCTCACAACATATCCAATCGGCTGACATTAGACATCGCCACGGATACTGTTGACGTTCTCAAGAAACAGAAACGTCTAAAGCTTCAAAAGAATGCTTTCATCCACTCGGATCAAGGCAGCCATTATACCAGTCCCATCTATCAGGAGTTGCTAAAAAAGAATGGGTTAGGCCAGTCAATGTCCAGACGCGGGAACTGTTGGGACAATGTTCCCCAAGAATCGTTCTTCGGCCACATGAAGGACCATGTCGATCATCGTAGTTGCCGTTCCCTTCAAGAGCTAAAGCAAGAAATGAATCGTTACATCCGCTATTACAACAACCACAGATATCAATGGGGATTAAAAAAGATGACCCCTGTTCAATACAGGAATCATCTATTGTCCGCCTCGTAAATCTTCAATACCACTCTTTCTTTAAGTGTCCTTGGCATGGGGTCCAGATTACGCAGACCTGAGTCTTTGATCTTTTGGATTTCTTAGCTCAATCTATGCTGCCGTCGCCTTAGACCGTTGGGGCTGCCGGATACAGATCGAAGTCCTTGAGCGTTTCTCCTGTGCGTGCCGCCTGGAATATCGCGTCAATCAAATGAAGCACCCGAAGCACCTCTTCATTCTTGACAATCGGCTCGGCCTTGCCTTCAATCACCTCTGCAAAGTTATCGAAGAAGCTGCACGGCATATGAAACGCCTCCGGCAGTGTACCGGTAATGGTCGCCTCTTCCGATGGCGGCGCCATCGTCTTGGTCAGGCCCACCCCGGCCTGAATCGGCTTCGGCTCCACATGGGCCATGTCCGGATTACGCGTAACTGTCCGGCCCTGCAGAGACCAGTCCTCGATCACGCCAGTGCCCTCGGTGCCCTTGACATACCAGCGAGGGAGTGTAATAAAATTGGTCGTTCCCACTTCGACAACAGCGGAAATCCCATTCTCGAACTCCAGCATCGCTTCAAAACCATCGTCGACACCATTGCCAAGAATAAAGCTCAAACGGCTGCTCAGACGAAGAATCCGGCTGTCGATCATATATAGAAGCTGGTCTAGCAAATGAACGCCCCAGTCCAGCAGCATTCCACCGCCAAACTCCTCCAAATGCCTCCAGTCACCCGGGATGCCGTTCGCACCGTGAACACGGGATTCAATGCGGAACAGCTCTCCAATCGTGTTCTCGCGGTACATCTGCCTTACCACCCGAAAATCCTCGTCCCAGCGGCGATTCTGATGCACCATGAGGGTCCGGCCTGCCTCTTTAGCAGAAGATACCATAATATGAAAATCTTCAACCGACAGCGTCACCGGCTTCTCACAGATGACATGCTTGCCGGCCTCTAAGGCTTGCACCGCCAGCTCCTTGTGCACATCATTCGGGGTTGCGATCAGTATGACCTCCACCGCCGCATCCTGCAGCACCGCTTCATAGGAATCGTAGGCTGGGTAGCCATCCTCCCGCGAAGCCTCGCGGCGTCCTTCCAGCAGATCGAAGGTGCCCGTCACTTCCAGCTTCGGGTGTCCCTGAATCAGCCTCGCATGATAGCTCCCCATGCCTCCGTATCCCACAATAACGACAGCGTGCTTGCTCGCAGTCATATACATACAGCTCCTTTAATTTATCTATGGCGCGCAGCGCGCAACCAAGTTAGTCTTGGTTCATATATACCGCTTTGCCCGTACGGGATGATTCGTAAATGGCCTCCAGAATTTCGGATACTACGCAGGCCTGCTCTGGTGTAACGACCGGCTCGAGATCCTGATCTACCGCCTCGATCCACTTTCTCATTTCCACATCGGCGTCACCTTCGGCAGTTCCGGCGTAGAATGCAACTCCGCCTGCCTTCAGGTCCACTTCATTCGTGTAGAGACGGCTATACTTCTCGCCATTAATGCGCAGGCCGCCCTTCATGTCTGCACCCGCTTCCGTACCGCTCAGGCTGCATTTCGCTTCATCCACCTCGAGAGTATTCAGCGCCCAGCTCGCTTCCAGCGTAACTGTCGCGCCGTTCTCCATCACAATCATACCAAATGCGGAGTCCTCAACGTTAAACTTCTCCGGGTCCCATGGGCCCCAGGCATTGGCGGCATTTTCTTTTTTGCCCAGTTCATGATACTTCGTTCCCAGAACCACCTTCGGCTTGTAGTTATCCATCATCCACAGCGTCAGGTCCAGTGCATGGGTGCCGATGTCAATCAGCGGGCCTCCACCTTGCTTCTCCTCATCGAGGAACACACCCCAGGTTGGTACGGCGCGGCGGCGAACCGCATGAGCTTTGGCATAATAAATATGACCCAGCTCGCCCTCTTCACACATCTTCTTCAGGTACAGGCTGTCCGGTCTGTAACGGTTGTTGTAGCCCACGGTCAGCTTCTTGCCGGTACGCTTGGCTGCTTCGACCATGCTGCGTGCATCCGCTGCGGTTTTGGCCATCGGCTTCTCACACATCACATGCTTGCCGGCCTCCAGAGAAGCAATTGAAATTTCCGCATGGGAATCATTCGGCGTCAAGACATGAATAATGTCCAGGCTGGCATCCTTCAGCAGCTCCTGATAGTCGCTGTAAACCTTGGCTGAAGCCGTACCATACTTCGCAGCAGCCTCCTCGGCCCGGCTCTCCACGATGTCGCAAAAAGCAACCAGCTCGACTTGATCCAGCTTGCTAAGACTCGGCAGGTGCTTGCCGTTGGCGATTCCGCCGCATCCAATAATACCAATACGATATACTTTACTCATCTTAATCTACCTCGCTTTATAGGGATTGGGCTTGCTGACGCCGGTAAGCGCCGGGAGTCATCCCGAAGCGCTTCCGAAACACCGCATGCAAATACGTTGCGTTTGTGAACCCGGCCAGGACCGCAATTTGTTCGATCGGCATCTGGCCTTCTTGCAGCCGCTGGCATACTTCCTCCAGCCGAATCTCCTCCAGCACCTTGCTGAATGAGCGGCTTGGATCTATCTGCCTGAACACACGCTGCAGCTGCCGTGGACTGATGTTCAGCTTTTCGGCGACATTGTCCAGCGTCAGGCTGGCGGCATAATTAGCTTTCATGTAATGGACTGCATATTCATAACGATGGGACAGCATGTCCCTCACGGGAGCCTCCACCCGAATGCCCTCGGTATCATAAGCCCGCACAGTACGGAGCAGAATGCTGATTACCTGCTGCTTGATGGATGTGTAATAGCCGGTCGGCTTGCTGTCGCACACCCGGTAGGCCTCCAGGAAGCAGGGCATGGCAAAATCGGTATCATAAGCTGGCTTCAAGGGCAGCTCCTTCAGCTTCTGGATACACTCCTCCGCTTCTGCCGCTTCCCAGGGATCTGCATTCGGCGAGGGCCGGGCCGTAATCGCCACATGCAGGCAGAGCTCATTCATGCCTTCCCGTTCGTCCGACTCCTGGTAGTGCATTACGCCGGGACCTGTCAGGTACATCATGCCTTCGGACAACGGATACATCCGATCCTCCAGAATGACCTTTCCTTTGCCCCGCGGGACGTAGTGGAATTCGAATTCGGCATGGTTATGAAAATCAATGATTCTGCCCGGAGGAAAGGCTGTCAAATGAAACCGCAGCACATGGATTTCATATTGTCCCCACTGAATACGGATATCCAGCCTCTCCAGCATATCCTGCTTCTCAAACATGACGCCAAAGGGAAAGCCTCCTGCCGGCTTCTGCGTCTCCACGAAGCCCTAAGACTTCAGCTCGCCAGGCGCAACCGTGCGCCGTTCGCGGACCGATCGGTTGGAGGCTTCCATCAGCGCTGTCAGCTCTACCGCTGTTCTTACATTATCCGTCGCTTCTGTGTCGTTCTGCACATGTCCAACCCATTGGTGGAATGCACTTTCCCGATTGTCCGGAATAGCGACTTCCTTCCACTCCCTGTACTCGCTGTTCAGCTGGCTCCGCAGCAGCAGCCGGGCTTCCGGCGTACCGTACATCAGGGTGCCCTCTGTTCCATGCACTTCAATCGCGAACGGAGAATGGCTGTTTACAAAGCCGGCCTCTACGACTCCAACCGCTCCCGAAGCAGTCTGAAGGGTGACGACAGCATTATCCTCGACCTCCCGGCCGGTGACATAACCAAAGGACGCATTCACTCCCGTAATATCCTGGCCGAGAAACAGCCGGGTCAAATACATCGGGTGACAGCCCAGATCAATCAAAGCACCGCCGCCGCACTGCTCTGCGGAGTAGAAATGCTCCGGCAGCCATCCTGCCGTGGCTCCATTATGGGACAGGCGCGTTCTGACATACGTGATCTTGCCCAGCAGTCCCTGGTTCAAAATATCCTGCACCGCCAGTGTATACCCATCATTCAGGCGCGGAAGCGACACGGTCAGCTTCACACCCTGACGTTCACATTCAGAGACAATTTCATGAACCTCGGCGAGCGTCGGCGCGATGACCTTCTCTGTAAAAATATGCTTGCCCGCCCGGGCTGCCGCCAGCATCACCTCACGGTGCATATTCGTAGGCGCATCCACAATCACGCCTTCAATGTCTTCCAAAGCCAGCAGCTCTTCCAAATGCTCGTAAAAGGGAACGCCCAGCTGCTCTGCAGCTTGGCGGCCGCGACTCGGCTCTTCATCCCATACCGCTGCAATTTCAGTATCCGGGTGCTCCTGCGCCTGCTTGGTGTAATCCCAGGCATGCACGTGCCAATAGCTGATTTTTCCGATTTTCATCGTCAATGACGTAACCTCCATCACTATAATTTCCTGACAACCACTACCTAAAGGTATCACATCATTCACCGTTTTTTAAGTAGAACTATGCGACATCGACTATACAATATTACGACATGAATGAATGTTATACATGAAACGGAGCAAAAAAACAGTGAAAGCCTTTCACTCCTCATTTTTCTGAGCCTCAGTCCTTAATAGCAAGAAGGCCGCCCCAGCACCTCGTGCCGGAACAGCCTCTCTATAGTTATAGGATTACTTTGCCTCAATCGGCTTTTTCCACAGACTCAGCACCAATGCAGAGATTACCGAGCCGATGACAACCGCCAGCAGGAACAGCAGCGCATGGTTCGCGAGCGCAGCGACGAAAATGCCGCCATGTGGTGCCGGAACATTAATGCTCCACAGCTGGGTCAGGCCGCCGGCAACCGCCGAGCCGAGTATGCAGGAGGTGAGCACCCGCAGCGGATCTGCCGCCGCAAATGGGATAGCACCTTCGGTAATGAAGGATAAGCCCATCACGTAGTTGGTCACCCCGGACTTGCGCTCCTGCTCGGTATATTTCTTTTTGAAAAAAGTGGTTGACAGCGCGATCGCCAGAGGAGGGACCATGCCGCCCGCCATCACCGCCGCCATCCAGGCGCCGTCTGTATTGCCGCTCGAGGTAAAGACCCCGATCGCAAAGGTATATGCCGCTTTGTTAAATGGCCCACCCATGTCAATCGCCATCATGCCGCCCAGCACCAGACCCAGGATAATCGCGTTACCGGTGCCCAGATTGTTCAGAAAATCAATCAGTCCCGTGTTGATCCAGCTGAAGAACGGTCCAAATAGATAGTACATGATCGTGCCCGTAATCAGCAGTCCCAGCACAGGATACAGTAGGATCGGCTTCAAGCCCTCCAGCGCTTTTGGCAGCCCCTTCAGACCCCGGCGCAGGAAGAGCACGACATAACCGGCCAGAAAGCCTGCCGCCAAACCGCCGAGAAATCCGGAGTTGGCATTCAGGGCCAGGAAACCGCCGACCATACCCGGCATCAGAGCAGGACGATCACCAATACTGAGCGCGATAAATCCGGCGAGCACAGGAATGAGGAAGTGAAAGGCTCCTCCGCCGCCGCCGATGGTTTGCAGGAGCTGGACAATGGGATGCTCTGTGCCAGCCAGCTGCTCGAACAGGAAGGAAATGGCGAGCAGAATGCCCCCGCCAACCACGAAAGGAAGCATATGAGAGATGCCGTTCATCAGATCCTTATAGATCTTACTGCCGATGCCTCTGCCGCCGCCCTTCACGTTTTCCTGCTGCGCATCCGAGCCAGAACGGGAAGCCCCTGCAGCTACGCCTTCGCTGCGATAAATCGGTGCATCACCAGCGACAGCCTTGGTGATCAGCTCCTCGGATTTCCGGATGCCGTCGCTGACAGGGCGCTGAAGCACAGGCTTGCCATTGAAGCGGGCCATATCTACATTCTTGTCAGCAGCGACAATAACCCCGGCCGCCCGGTGGATTTCCTCCTCCGTCAGAACCTGATTGGCCCCTTCCGAGCCGTTCGTTTCTACCCGAATGTCAACGCCCATTCTTTGAGCGGTCTTCTTCAGTGCATCCTCTGCCATAAAGGTATGAGCTATGCCGGTCGGACAGGCGGTAACCGCTACAACGAACGGCTTCTCCCCACTGCTGGACGCTGCAGCCGGTGAAGGGTCATGCTGCTGCGCCGCCTTCACCGGCTTGGCAGCTTCTTTTCTGCGCTTCTGCTCTTCTTCCTCGTCTTGTCTCACATCAAACAAGGCGGTGACCTTCTCCGGGGTTTCCGTATCCATCAGCTTCTGGATGAAATCGGCATCAATCAGCAGACGGGACAGCGCCGCAAGCGTCTTCATATGCATGCTGCCAGCGCCTTCAGGTGCCGCGATCATAAAGAACAGATACGCCGGCTCGCCATCCAGCGATTCAAAATCCACACCCTTGCGGCTCTTGGCAAACACGACGGTCGGCTCCTTGACGGCCGAGGTTTTGGCGTGCGGCATCCCGATACCTCCGCCAATGCCCGTGCTGGATTCACCCTCGCGCTTCCAGATCATTTCCTTAAACAGCACGGGATCATGGATCCGGCCGCTAGCGGCAAGACTATTAATCATTTCATCTATAGCAGCGTCCTTGGTCACGGCCTGCAAATCCATGATCATCGTTTCCTTGATCATCAAATCTGTAATTCTCATTGTCGTCACTCCTTAAGGATTATGATTACAGCTCTTGAAGCTGTACTTTGGCATATAGTTGCTGAATGTGCTCCTGATCAGCCAGGTCATCTGCAAATGCCGTAGCACTGCCGCAGGCCGTACCCATCTTGAACGCTTCCACCGCATTTCCTGTTCGCGCATACGTGCCCACAAAGCCGCCGATCATGGAATCTCCGGCACCGACGGAATTTTTCACCTGTCCGGGAGGGACGCTGGCATGGTACACCTGCTCTTCACGAAGCAGCAGCGCTCCTTCTCCAGCCATAGATATCAACACATGCTGTGCGCCCAGGCCAAGCAGCCGTCTTCCATAGCTAATCAGCTCATCTCGGGTACGAATCTCGGTCTGAAACAGCTCTGCGAGCTCGTGATGGTTTGGCTTGATGACCAGCGGCCTGGAGGGCAGCGCCTCAAGCAGTGCCGCGCCCGTCGTATCGATGACGAATTCTGCGCCCTGCTCCTTGCAAATCTGGATGCATCGGTTGTAATACCCCTCGCCCAGCGAAGGAGGAACGCTGCCGGACAGAACTACAATGTCTCCCTGCCGGAGGCTGGCTGCCAGCCTTGTCAACAGCTCTTCTGCTTCAGCAGGCTCAATGACCGGCCCCTGACTGTTAATCTCTGTTTCTGCGCCGTGCTTCAGCTTGATGTTGATCCGGGTATCCTTACGAATATGAATGAAATTGGACTCCATACGATGCTCCTTCAGCCGTTCCTCTATAAATTGTCCGGTGAATCCGCCTACAAAGCCCATAGCGACATTGTCCGCTTCAAGCTCATTCAAAATTCGGGACACGTTAATCCCCTTGCCGCCGGCATATTTCATATCCCGCTTCATTCGGTTCAACCCGCCAAGTGCAAGCTCCTCCAGCTCTACCACATAGTCAATAGAAGGGTTTAGCGTGATTGTATATATCATTGTGATCCCTCGATTATTTTAGTTTTGTTGGCGAAGGACTCGCGCCAGGCCTCTGGCATCCGGTCCGTAATCAGTGCCGCCTCCTGCACCTCCAGCACCTTGGCAAAAGACACCTCTCCAAACTTGCTGGCATCGGCCAGCACATAGCTTGCACTCGACAGCTGATGTGCCCGGCGTTTAATCAGCGCCTCCTCCGGATCGGGCGTCGTGTATCCCATTTGAACATCGGCCCCGTTCGTGCCCAGAAAGCAGCGGTCAAAGCGAAAATGCTCCATGTTTTGAAGCGCAATGCTGCCAATGACTGCCCGGGTCCTTGTTTTCATTTTTCCCCCGAGTAAATAACTGTCGATCTGCTGGTCAGCCAAAGCCTCGATATGGGACAGACCGTTGGTAACCACCGTGACCCCGCGCGCGGAGATCAACGGAATCATCGCCAGCGTCGTCGTTCCGGCATCAATGTAAATATATTCCCCATCCTTCACTTGCATCGCCGCAAGGGAAGCAATCTTACTCTTCTCATGAATGTTTCTGGATGATTTCTCCTCCAGACCCTGCTCCGGAAGCTTATGTCCTGGAAGAGAAGCTCCACCATGAATCCGCTTCAGCAGCCCGCGCTCCTCCAGATCCACCAAATCGCGGCGAATCGTAGATTCCGAAGCCTCCAGCAAAGTGACAAGCTCTTGGAGCTTTACGACTCCGCTCTCTTGTAAGCGCTGTATTATTATTCGATATCGTTCTTCGGTCAGCATCTTTCATCGCCTCCACTGTTATTCTACCACAAATTCATTCAAAAACAATCACAAATATTCATTATCATCCAAAAGCGTGCAGCTCCCGATAAGTTTGCGGAGTCATGCCCACATATTCTTGAAAACGGCGTATAAAATAGCTGCTCTGAGAGAAGCCGGAAGCTATGGCAATGTCCTTCACAGGAAGACGGCTGGTCACCAGTAGCTTCTTAGCCTCAATAATCCGGCTTTCGTTCAGGTACTGAACAGGCGTCATGCCCATAATCCGGTGAAACGTCCGGCTGAAATGCGAAGGGCTATAGCCAACCACGGCAGCCAGCTCCGCCAGGCTGTTATGCTCTGCAACATGATGCCGAATGTATTCAGCACTTCTATGGATTCGCTCCCGCTCACTGTATATAGACATGGCGTCCCAGGGGCTGCTTTCTCTTCTTAGCTCCAGCAGCAGCTCATACAGCAGCGCTGACAGCCGGATCTCTGCTCTTTCGTTGCGGACTTCGCACTGGGCAATCATGTCGTCCAATAATCCCTGCACCGCCGCCGGATTGGAAAAATGAAATTTCCAGCACCGTCCACCCGCAAGCACGGATCCCAGTAGCTGCTCGACCCCGTCACCCTGAAAATGAATCCAGTATACGTCCCACGGTTCTTTATCATCAGCCCTATAGTGCTGCTCCGCATGGATGTCATATAAAAATCCCGTTCCCGTCGTCATTTCGTGTACCTCACGCCCTTCCCGAACCGTCCCCTTGCCTGAAAAGACGAGATGAAGATTGTAGGAGGATAACCAGCCAGCAGGCCGGTCAACCTGATGATGCGGCAAATGCTGATAACGGCCAATCCATTCCGGATAGCATACATATGGCATGAAGGACGGAGACGGTGGATAAAAGTGAGTGTTCACGGACAATCCCTCCAGCAAAATATTATTATCCAATCAAAACATTAATATTTACAGTACCAGAAATAAAGGTAAAAATAAATTCAGATCTATCACAATGAGCGCAAATGATTATTATGGAGGTGTTTTTTGCATGAATGCTTACCTGCCGCTGAAGTCCCCACGAGACTGGGAGAATCCGGCCCTGCTGCATCGAAACCGCGAGCCGATGCATGCCCCGTGGGGGGCTTATGAATCCTTCTCGCAAGCACTTCAAGGAGATCGCCGCCTGTCTTCTTACGTACAGGTGCTGGATGGAGATTGGAAGTTCAAGCTGTTCCCGAGTCCATCATCCGTGACAGAGCACTTTTATGAGCCCTCCTTCGATGCCTCCTCCTGGGATGACATCCAGGTCCCGGGGAGCTGGGAGCTTCAGGGCTATAGTGCCCCGGTCTACACGAACATCAGATATCCTTTCCCGGCAGATGACGAGCACGCCGCTCACCTGAGAGCGCACAAGCCGGAAGAGCGGGACAGTATTTTCCTGCCGCTCTCGCCGCCGAACGTACCGGAGGATAATCCCACCGGCTGTTACCTGAGCACCTTTAACCTTCCGGAATCCTGGTCTGAACGTGAGCAGTTTATCCAATTCGGATCAGCGGAATCGGCGTTCTATGTATGGGTGAACGGCATTTGTGTCGGGTTCTCCAAGGATAGCAAGCTGGAGGCGTCCTTCCGCATAACCGATTACGTCCGCTCCGGCACCAATACGCTGGCTGTGCAGGTTATGCGCTGGTCTGACGGCACTTACCTGGAGGATCAGGATTACTGGCATCTGTCAGGCCTTCACCGCTCCGTCGTCTTGTTCAGCAAGCCGCGGCAGCATTTGCGTGACATGAAGGTTCTTGCGGTACCGGAGCCGGATCTTCGTTCCGCCAAGCTGGTCGTTCACGGATATGTAAATCGAAACGGAAACTATGATGATTACCAGGTCAAGGCGCATTTATTTTCCCCGGATGGAGGACTGGTATGCTCATTGCCGGCGCAGCAGGTGTCGGCACTTAGTCCCATGTACAGCCGGGCAGCACACCTGCCGGAGGATGGGGCAGCTCTGCTGCAGACCGAGCTGCAGGAGCCTATTCTATGGAGCGCGGAGAACCCCAGCCTGTATACACTGGTACTGACCCTGCTGGATCCTTCCGGACAGGAGGTCGATTATGAGAGCTGCAGGGTCGGGTTCCGCAGAATCGACCGCTCACCGGAGGGAGTGATCCTGCTGAACGGACGCCGTTTGATCATCCGGGGCGTGAACCGTCATGAGCATCATCCAGAAACCGGAAGAACAATGAGCCGCAGCCAGATGCGCCAAGAGCTGCTGCGGATGAAACAGCTGCATTTCAATGCCGTACGCACCTCCCATTACCCCAACGATCCCGACTGGTACGAGCTCTGCGACGAGCTTGGCATGTATGTGGTAGACGAGGCGAATCTGGAGACTCATGGTGTGCAAGGGAATTTGTCCAATGATCCGGAATGGGCCTCTGCCTATTTGGAGCGGGGCATTCGTATGGTGCTTCGGGACAAGAACCATCCTTGCATTCTGTTTTGGTCCCTCGGCAATGAATCCGGCGCGGGTCCTCATCATGCCGCGATGGCGGGCTGGATTCGTTATTATGATCCTTACCGGCTGGTTCAATATGAAAGCGGTGATCCCGGCGCCATTCTTTCAGACATCCGCTCCCCCATGTATCCTTCGCTGGATTGGGTGGCTGAAGCAATGTCAGACCCTACGGATTCCCGGCCGTTTATCGTGTGTGAATATGCGTATTCCAAGAGCAACAGCAATGGAAATCTGGATAGCTTCTGGGAGATGGTGCGCAGGTTTCCACGATTCCAGGGCGGATTCGTCTGGGATTGGAGTGACAAAGCTATTACGCAGCTGCTGTCAAAAAGCTTGAAGCGGTGGGGCTACGGCGGAGATTTCCATGAATCGGTCGTGGACCCGGTTCCCGACATGTGCCTGAACGGTGTCGTTTCTCCGGACCTGGCTCTGCATCCGGGAGCCTATGAGATCAAGAAGCTGCAGTCCCCCATCCTCATCGAGGCCGTTGATGGGCAACACGGGCAATTCTCTATCTCTAACCATTACCTGTTCACCGATCTGTCGCATGTCAGCCTTACATGGGACATTATCGTGAACGGCCGTCCCGTTCAGTCCGGGAGCCTGCCTTTGCCTGAGGTTATGCCGGAACAGAGCGTTTCCTTCTCTATTCCGGAGGCTGCGCCGGAGCATTGGCAGACCGGAGAGACGTTCATCAACCTGCGTGTTCTGCTGTCACAGGAGACGGTCTGGGCAGAGACCGGGTATGAGCTATATTGTCAGCAGCTGCCCCTTTCCAAGGCTATCGCCCCTCGGTTAAGCGGAAGTCTGACAGCCGGGAAGCTTGACCTTGATGAATCCCCCTCCTTCCTGACTGTCTCCGGGAAGTCATTTGCAGTAAGCTTTGACAAGAACAGTGGACGATTGAGCAGCTACCACTATGATAATCAACTCCTGCTGACTGCAGGGGCAGACCTGAATCTGTATCGGGCACCTACCGGCATTGATCGGGGGCAGGACCCGGCACATTCCTATGCCGGGGAATGGGAGAAACTAGGCTTGCACAAGCTGCAGATCCATCAGATGCACATGACTGCAATGCGCCTCTCTCCTCAGGAAGTGATGGTTGAGACCTTCTTCCGCATGGGAACGCCTGCACATGCGGATACCATATTCTACGCGGTTTCCTACCGGATTCAGGGAAACGGAAGCATAGACATTCGCCAGCAGACCGATACTGCCGCGCTGCCGGCTTCCCTCTTGCCGCGGATTGGCACTACGCTGACGGCAGCCCCTTCTCTGAGAAACGTGGAGTGGTACGGCCGAGGACCCCATGAGAATTATGCGGACCGCAAGAACAGCGCGCACTTTGGTCTCTATTCCATTCGTGCGGATGAGCCGTGCCCGTATATTGTTCCGGTTGAATACGGCGGAAGACAGGATACACGGTGGCTGAAGGTGACAAGCCCGAACGGATTAGGCTTGCAGATCCAGGGACATCAACCTTTTCATTTTGCGGTTCATATCCATAGTACGGAAGACATCGACAACGCCCGGCACGTGCATGAGCTGCCGAATGAAGGAACAGAGAACGTATATGTGCACCTGGATCATTTGCACAGTGGTCTGGGCGGTGACACGGGCTGGACGCGTAATATTCATCCGACATTTCAGGTGCTGCCAGGCCGTTATGAATACAGCTTCCGGGTCAGTCCGGTCGTAATGGAAGGCGGATAAGAAGAGCTTTCAGCACCTCAATCCCGCATTTAAACAAGGCGTTAGCCGGGAGTCTGAGGTGCTGTTTATCCAACCAGAGGGGAATTCCCCTCTGGTTTTGCTTAAGCTGGCATCCGCTCATAACGCGGACATAAAATCCTGCACGATTAACTCTAAAGAGCTATAGCTTCCTTTCAAGAGCTCCCTTATCATGAATAATCGTAACTACGATGTGTATGAACTTATAAAGGAGCTAACCCCATGAAACGAATGGAATATAACACCCCGCCCTCCTCCTCATCACCTGCTTCTAAAACCGTTGCCTCTTCCGCTGCCAAGCGGACGCCTTATTTGTACCAGGCGGTCTGGAGATGGCATTTTTACGCCGGCATTCTTATCGCTCCGTTTCTCGTCATTCTCGCATTTAGCGGAGCTGTATACTTGTTCAAGCCCCAGATTGAAGGCTATCTATACAGGGACCTGCTTCAGATTCAGCAGCCTGCGTCCCCAAGGCTTTCTGCGGATGAGCTGCTGGACTACGTGAAGCGGGAGTATCCCGGCACCGCCATAACCTCGTTCACCTTTTCTGATGACAGCAAAGCCGCTGTCAAGATGAGCGCAATCCGCAGCGGTACGATGTCCACGATGTATGCCAATCCATACACAGCCGAGATTACCGGCATTCTGGACAATGACAAGACCTTCACCAGCTACTTCAAAAAACTGCACAGCCAGCTTCTCATCGGCGGCACCTGGGCAAACCGGCTGGTCGAGCTCGCCGCCTGCTGGGCCGTAATCCTGGTCATTACCGGTTTGTATTTATGGTGGCCGCGAAGCAAATCAGCCGTGTGGGGCACCCTTCTTCCGAGACTGAGCAAGCCGGGAAGCCGCAGGTTTTGGCGTGATCTTCACGCTGTGCCCGCCTTTTGGCTCTCGATATGTATGCTGATCCTGATAGCAACCGGCCTTCCCTGGTCCGGCGTGCTGGGCGGTCAAATCAGCAAGCTTGCGAATGCGACTCATACCAGCTATCCTCCCTATGCCTTCAGCTTTATGGGGAAGCCGGAATCGGTCACAGTTACAAAAGAGATTGCCGAGCATGTTCCCTGGGCCACAGAGAACTTGCCCGTTCCTGCATCAGCGGCGGGCCGCTACCTTCCGCTGGCGTTACAGGAGGTGCGTGACATCGCAGACAAGCAGCGTATCGAGCTGCCGTATACGATTTCTCTCCCTCAAGGCGAGACTGGTGTCTATACGATATCCTCTGCCCACACCAGGCCCGTGCATAATGCCACCCTGCATATAGATCAATACAGTGGTGCGGTGCTGACGGATGTTCGGTTTGCGGATTACGGAATTCTGGGCAAGGCCATTACGCTCGGCATCGCCTTGCATGAGGGCCGGTTGTTCGGCTGGGTGAACCAGCTGCTCGGCCTTATAACCTGCATCGGAATTGTACTGATTGCTGTCAGCTCTTACGTCATGTGGCGTAAACGCAAGCCGCAGGGCAGGCTTGGGGCACCGGGCAGGCCGGAGGACCGCCGAACAACCCGGGTCCTGCTGCTGATCATGATGCTTCTGGGCCTCCTGATGCCGCTCGTCGGACTTTCTCTGATCATCGTCCTGCTTCTGGATCTGCTCATCATTCGGCGCATTCCTTCATTAAAGCACTGGTTCTCAGCTTAAACGAATAACTTAAAAAGGAGATTTCTATGAAATTGTCATTATTGCCTCATCCCTCGCTGTGGTTCAAGACCGCTGCGCTTCCCTTGCTGCTTATCCTGCTGCTAAGCGGATGCACCGTCAGCCCCTCTGCGGGTGCGGGCGGCCTGCTTCCACATCTCAATGCAGACCTGCAGCTGCCGGCGGAGCTGGTTCAGGGCCAGGACCATTCTTTTGAAGTAAAGGTTGAAGCCGGGGGCGCCCCCCTGCCAGGTGCTCTGGTCACCTTTGAGTTCTGGCTAGAGGACGAGCCGGACTCGATCCTTTCCATTCCAGCAGTTTCCGCCGATGCCGGACGATATACCGTTTCCTTTAATCCGGACCGTGATGGCTTGTATCAGGTACGCTCCCGAATATCCTCCGGTTCGCTGGAGTCTACCCTGACGCAGCGCTTTGCGATCGGGGAAGCCGCAGTCACCCGGCTGATTCAGCTGGAGCAGGATACTGCCGCCCCCGTAATAGAAAACTCTGCTGGCGGCCATCATCATTAGGCTGTGATTAGGCAGAATTCCCACTTGCATAGAGAACCTATGTTCGGTATATAATATGTACAAATCGTGCAGAACGGACAGGAGGGGATAAGGAGATGAAGCAGTCACCGCTGCAGACGCAGGAAGAGCTGCTGCTGGTCAAGGAATCTGCTGTCTTGCCTGTCTTGCTGGACGTTCTGGAACGGGATCTTGCCGGCATGGAGGGCTCTGGCCTGACCAAGCTGTACGTGCAGCGCGTGAAGGAGATTCAGAGCTCGATCATGACACGCTTGAGCCTGCTCAAGCACGAGAGCCGCTCCCGCAGCATTGCAATTATTCACACTCGACGGCGGGAGCACTCCCTTCACGTTTCTTATCTTTGCCGGGGATACCGTCATCAGATGGAGCTGCAGTGGGACTTCGTCAAGGCCGATCTCGAACGGCGCCTGGCAGGAGTGCTCCTCATCAATTTGGAGGAGGACTCCCGCGAACCTGTACACAACACACCTGCTGCTGAAAGGCTCAATAAACCAACATAGCGCAGCCTTCCCGAAGGAAGCTGCGCTGCAGGTTATAGCTTTATCGAATTGCCGGTGTGAGCCGAGCGTAGAGCCGCATCGGTGATGGCCATGGTTTTCAAGGCGTCTTCATACGAAGACAAGATCCGCGAAGCATCGCCTGTTCGTACGGCATGAATAAAGGCATCATTCTCACGTTCGTACGGATTGCCTGTGTTAGGATACTCCACCCACTCTCCCAGCTCTCGCACTCGAAGCTGATTGTGCTGCAGCTCCAGGCTGCCCTGCTCCGTATAGATCGTCAGGCCCACACGCTCTGTCTCCGGCAGGATACAGGTGTTGGAGATTGTCGCAACCGCGCCGCTGCGCAGCTTCATGGTTACAGTGCCTACATCATGCACCGTTACATCCTCATACTGCTCCTGTATCGCCCGCTGGGCAAACGCAGCATACACTTCGTCCACCTCTCCCATGAGGCAGCGCAGCAGATCCACAATATGTGTCGTCTGCTCTATGAACTGTCCTCCCGAGCCATCCTGCTTTCTCCACCAATATACCTGCGGCATATCGCCCATCCAGTAGCCCAGCGCCATGCCGGCTTTCCGGTGCCGAAGCAGCTCCGCTGCCCGTGCTGCTGCATCCGTGTACCGGAAATGATATCCCACAGAAGTGATTAATCCTGTCTGGCTTACCTCGTGCGCAATCTGGCGCGGCGTTTCCAGCTCTGCAGCGAGCGGCTTCTCAACCAGGAACGGAATACCACGGCGGATGAGCTGATGCTCAATGTCCCCATGGGCAAACGGCGGCACACAAATATATACGGCATCCGGCTTTACAGCATCGAGCATCTGCTCTACATGATCATAAGCTGCGGCGGATGCATATCGGCCGGCGGCTTTCTCCGCTTTCTCCATACTGGTGCCTACGAACGCCGCTACCTCCACCCCGTCCATCCGGGTCAAAATATCTCCGTGTGTTTTACTAAACCAGCCGGTACCAATGATTGCTGTTTTTAAAGTCATAGCTGCCTCCTTTAGCTGCTGTCGATGATTGCGTCACATTTAAACATTTCTCTCCCTCATTATATAGCCCCATCCATTTCATAGACTATTAAAAGTTGTATTTATCAGGATTCCACAAATAGTCCATATAATTATATCTTCCAATAGGCTCAAAGGACTTTAAATCCTCATCAAACTCAAAAACCATAATTTCGCCTTTTAAGCCGGAATTCAGGCTTGTATCCACCACAGCGATTCTGTTCTCAGCCAGCTGCACGACGGCCTCACTTCCCTCATGCCCCTGAACCGTATAATTCGAATGACTCGGAGCTGACGGGTACGGCTTAAATGCAATCACAATCAGACACAATAAAATCCCTTTTAAAACTCTCGAGCTGCTTTTGTGCTCCATCGTCCTGCCTCCCATTCCCCTTTTTCAAAGCTTATACATGTATAACACTGCTCCTCTAGGGAAGTTTGGTTTTTTGTGGATGGATGGATTGAAGTTTACCAGGACGATCGCTGAAGCTGGTCAAAAAAATGGGCCGTCCGTCTCATCATTTCCGAAGGGAGCTGTTTGGAGTGACTCCACTGTTTAGGAGACAGGCCATACATGCGCTTGAATTCCCGGCTAAACTGCGAGGAACTGACATACCCTACCTCTATAGCAGCATCGTTGACATTCATCCCTCCAGCCATCTTCATAGCCGCATGGTTTAGACGCATAGACTTCACAAACTGGATGGGCGACATCGTAGTCGCCTGCTTGAATTTACGGTGGTATACAGCCCGGCTCATCCCTACCTGTGCGGCCATATGATCAATGGTGAAACTTTGGTCCAAGTGGGCGGATAGATACGCAATAGAGCGGGAAATTTCATTACCGATTCCGAAGGCTCGCATGACAGATTCTCCTGCCTCTCCCTTCAACACAGTGTAGTATAGCTCCCGAAGTCTGCTGTCACCAAGCACGGCTGTATCTGCAGAGCTGCCGCCCAACTGCAGCAAACGGAATAAGGCTTCAGTAAATGCATCATCCCAATGCGCCAGTGTCAAGCCTTGCGGGACAGGGTCGCCTTTCGTTGTTCCAATTGCAGCCGAGACGCTTTCCATTTGGATAGCTAGTTCAGTCATCACTTTAGTGTTCAAAGAGATATAGACGCCCAGCAGAGGATTGTCCTGGGAAGCCGTCGGTGTTCCTGCCTCCACAGGCATAGACATGGAGCAGCACATATATTGACTGCTGTCGTACACATGAGATTTCCCATCCAATATCGCTTCTTTAGCTCCGCTTACGATGGCTACCACTGTGGGCTTGTACACCGCAGGAGCACAGCGAAGCGGAGTGCTGACCCGGAAGAGATGCACCCCTTTGATCCCTGTTTCCATCATGCCATCTTCCGTCATTTTCTCATCAATAAGCTGCTTAATTTGTTGTTTTTCCATAAGAAAAGTATAACATGCTACACCCTTAAATATTATACTCCTGATACAATCAGGCATATTTTTAAGATAAATACGCCTGGTGCTGTCCTTTTATGAGATTTATAATCAGTTTAGAACAGACACAAATAAAGGAGCTTATCTCATGGCCAATCATATAAAAGGGAACAAACAACGATTTGGAGCTAAAGGCTGGACACCAGAGCGAATAGGATCACTGGCAGGGAAAACCTATGTCATCACCGGCGCTTCCAGCGGTACGGGACTCGAAGCAACGCGATTGTTTCTTTCCAAAGGTGCAAAGGTCGTCATGCTGAACAGGAATGCAAAAAAATCGAAGGAGATCATTACCTCCTTAAAGCAGGAGTTCGGCAAGCATGCTGATGTGACGTTGATACAGATGGACTTGGCGGTGCAAGACTCTGTGCGGAAAGCCGCTGCAGAGGTCATGAAGAGGGTCCCTCACATCGACGCTCTGATCTGTAACGCCGCTATTGCACAAGTCGCTAAACAAGAGCTTACTGTGGATGGTTTTGAAAGCCAGCTTGGTGTTAATCATTTTGCTCACTTCCTGTTATGCGGCTTGCTATTTGAACGCATTGAACAATCCGAGGGACGAATTGTTGTCGTAGGCAGCAATGGCTATAAGATGGGCGAAAAGAGGATTTTGTTCGAAGACCTCAATTTTGATAGAAATTACTCTCCCTGGGCTTCCTACGCTCAAAGCAAGCTGGCGCAAATGATGTTTGCCTACGAGTTTCAGCGCCGAATTCAGGCTTCAGGTAAGCATGTCAAGGTATATGTTTGTCACCCAGGAGCCTCACGTACAAATTTATTACAGGATACGGCCGGCACCTTTCAGAAATCACTTTGGTCCGTACTATCTATTTTTGCCCAATCTGCAGAAAAAGGAGCTTGGCCTGAGGTGATGTGCGCAACGGAAGACGGACTGGAGCAAGCCAAATATTATGGCCCGACAAGGTTTGAGATGGTTGGTCCGGTCGGTGAATGCTCGCTAGAGACGTTTGCCCTAGATCACGAAATGGCAGAACGATTATGGACACTCTCCGAGCAGAACACCTCTTTGCATTGGCCGTTGTAGCAGGCGAGGTTGGTTCTGCTATCGCAGAATATATTTATGTTAATTGTGTATAGGCATCTTCCTACTCGACCCTGTACCGTAAATATAAAAAATGATCCCTGCAGCGCAGGAATCATCGTCTTACATCCATACTACTATAAAAACTAGAATTGAACAAAGCAACTGAATTGGTTCGGGTAGCTTGGCAGGAAGCGAAAAATAATTCCACTGCATCCCGAATTGAAACTGCAGTGAATGGTGTCGCTGCTACATCTGGTTTGCTCGCATTAATATTCATTACTTCAACTCCTTTGGCTGTAGGTGCTGGTTTGGCTAGTCATATCTCGACGGGCCTTGCCTCTCAGCCTTTTAAAGGTGGACTTGAAGCTGCCTTCAACCAAATGTCAAGCAATAACTACTCGTTTACTGCTAACGCTTCGAAGTGGAGACGTGTAGAATTCGACATTGCCTTTGTAGAATACGATCAAGGCGGAACAAGAACTCGTTATCCTCAACAAGCAACTGCTCTTAAACGCATTCAGATGATGGACGGAACTTGGATTAGCGCAACTTAGAAAAAAGACCGCACTAATTAATTAGTGCGGTCTTTTTTCATTTTCATTGATAGTATACTTTCCAAATAATGAAGAATAGAACTGTCACGACTAGCATTATAGCTGTCATCCAGAAAGAAACCATATGTTTGTTTGTATCTCTAAGGTATTTATACTCAAAAACACCCCTCACGCCCAAATATAACATTAATAAAATGCTGACCAAGGGATTAACCGGTGGTATAAACCATAAAGCTGCTAAGCATAAAATTGTAAAGGTAATTGTAGTCCAAATATATGGCTTATATCCATTAGTTTCATACATCTCCCCACCGTAACCCACATCAAGTGGTTTAACCATTTTCCATTTTAAAAACAACTGAACACAAGCTAATAATAAAAATGTGCCAATATAAATTCTCAATTAAGCCCACCTCATTTGGTTGTATTGTCTTAATTTTACTATAAGGTTTTGTTGTTTTGGAACAAATTACTTCAAGAAGCAATAGAATATATGTCTAAAATTCAGTGTTTTGTGCAAATGTCTGATCCACCTGGGGATGAAATTTGCCCGAATATCGGGTTTGCTTTCTTGTTTTTCTCTCAGATCGAATACACTCCTAATCATACACCCCCGAAATCCTTTACTACATCTAATATAAATTTAAACTATACTCCATGTTATCCATTTATATATATGAGCATTTTGCATTAATCTAAGCCCTTGAACTAAAAGGATTTTCAAACACAAAAAAGGGACTTCACCCCAAAATGGAGAAGTTTTCAAGTGACGAAACAAGAAAACCCCATAAGGAGTGAAGTCTCAGGGTATGGACAACCAAAACCAGGTTGCCCACCCCCTCGGTTCGCTCGGCAGCTATGTGATCTACCTACAAAACCACACCGCCCTGTAATTAATTTTCTCTTGACTTGAAAGGGTTAAATTCAAATCCTGGCATGGTTTGGATCAGGAAACGGGCATAGAATACCTACCTTAGCGTCTGCAATGAGAAATAGAGCGTGTAGACACTAGGTAAGTAGATGTTCATGCCGTGTAAGGTAGGACGAGGTTTCCGTCACACCTCGGATGGCGCTCGGCTTACGAAGCTTTCATGGAAGAGGTTCTATGTGAGCATTATAATAAATATAGGGAAAGTGGTGATGATTGTGGATTCAGTTCCGTTTTCTGAGTTAGGACTTTTTGTGTTAATCTTTGTTGCTTTGTTGGTCGTAACTTTGAGGAAACAGCGTAGAAAAAATCAGATTCGAGCCCTCGCTAGTTAATCGCTAACATCGAAACTATCGAATCGAAAGGAGTTGTGAAAGTTGAGGACGGTTAAGGAGTATAATGGGTTTAAATATCGAAAAGACGAAGAATACTTACATGTTTATTTTGAGCCTACGCCTCATAAAAAAGGATATATTCATTCTTTCAGGTTGTTGCCACGTCCTTTTTCAAGTATAGAAGAATTTATAATAAATGGAAGAGTATTTGAATGCAGTGACCTCCAAGCATTTGAAATATTTGATCCTGAAAAATCAGAACATTTAGTACGTACAGGCATAGGCTTTACTTGGCCCAACAATGGATTAAAAAAGTTCTTTGAAGTAGTGAATGTTGATTTTGATTTAGATGGATAAAAGAAAAAGCATTCTGCTGTAAAGCAAAATGCTTTTTCTTTCGGGATATAGTACCATTCGTATCAAAGCACCAACCTGTTATTAATGCTTCATATCTACCTGGTCTCAGATTAGGATTGAAGGTATCACTACTAGTTATCCCAGCAAAGTTCGAAGCGGAAATGTCCCAGTTGCTGACGTATGCGCCGGTGTTTGCATTTGTGATCTCAATATTCCCGTTAAAATAATAGAAGAAACTTAGACCAGGATTTACCGACCAAAACATTGTTCCATCGTCCCATTGATCTCCAGCGGTGTATACTATACGCACTGTATCACTCGTACCAGTACATGTTCTCAGTGGTTCAATTGATGTATTTGTTCGTTGAGTTTTTTGTGTTGCTTCATCGTAACAAAAATTTTCTGTGCTTGAAGGGTTGTCCTTAACAGAACTAGATGGTTTCTTAGGAGTGCCAGTTACGGGCTCAGTAGACTCTACTGATTTTGAAAATGGTAGTTGTGATTCAGTGTCTTGAATCGTAGATATGGCCGATGAGGACTGATCTTGAGAAGGCGAGATATAATGCTCAGCAGCTATACGGCCTCGATGTCTCTCCGACCTTCATCTCCAACGTGACCAACAAGATTAGCCCTCTCGTGAAAGAATGGCAGAATCGCCCCCTACAGAGCGTGTATGCTGTGGTGTTTCTGGACGCCATTCATTTCAAGGTGAAACAGGATGGGGCCATCGTCAACAAGGCTGCTTACATGGTCATTGGCATTGATTTGGATGGAAATAAAGACATTCTGGGCATGTGGATTGGTGAGAATGAAAATCCGCAACTCCACCACCCGTTATGTATCCTACAAAGATCTCAAGAAGGTGACCTCGGATTTATCTACAAGGCCACAACAGAGGAGATGGCTCTGCTAGAATTGGATCGGTTTGAGGAGATCTGGGGCACCAAATATCCACTCATTGTCCGTTCCTGGCGCAACAACTGGGAAGAACTTGCCACGTTCTTTAAGTACCCGCCTGAGCTTCGCAAGCTTATTTATACGACCAATATGATTGAGAGCTACCACCGCCAACTCCGTAAAGTAACGAAAGGGAAAAGCATCTTCTCTACGGATGAATCTCTTCTCAAAATGCTCTATTTAGTGACGGTCGATGTTACCCGCAAGTGGACAGGTCGTGTCCAAAACTGGGGCCAGATCCTGCTTCAACGATCCGTGTTTTATCCTGAACGGATTGGCCAGCACTTGCCTTAAAGAGCCACCTTCTCTTAACAGGGGGTACTCTTGATTTGGAGTTTACACAAACATATTGACAGACCCTTGAAATCCTACATGTTTGAAATTAACATATTTTCAAAAGCTTCATCTGGATTATCAGTGTTATTTATATGTAACCACTCTTTGAAGTCTCCCTCATAAGTTATTCTTCCTTTGTTAAGGATGATTAGATGAGAATCCAAATACATTAAATCTTGAAGCTGATGTGTAGATACAATACAAGTCTTCCCCTCTTTTATAAGGCTTCCAATTAATTCATATATCCTTTTTCTGGATGCGGGATCTACACCGCTTGTAGGCTCGTCAAAAATATACAATGAACGGTCTATCATTATTAGAATATGGATAAAAAACCACTTCCTCTCACCGATAGACATCTTTCCAATTCTTAACTCCCACAAATGCTCAAATAATTCCTTTTCACGTTGTGACATTTTTTTTGTGTAGTAACCCAATTCTTTTTCTATTGGTTTATCATCAATTCGCCTAACAAAATTCGCAAAATCTTTTCCTTTAATGACAGGCGAAAAAAAGAGACTCTGGGTCACATATAGAATATCTTGCATATGAGGTAGATTTATCTCTCCAGCTGCAGGGTTGAGCACACTTGTTATACAATCAAACATCGTGGTTTTACCCGAACCATTTACTCCAACGATTGCGTTTAATTTATTTGTATGCAATGAAAAAGACACACCCTGTAACACAAAATCTTTTGCTCTTGGATATTTAAATTTTAGATTTTTAATATTCATGACATCTCCTCCTTTCGATGGATTCTATCTTTGTAGAACGGATATTAAATTTAATTTTTTTGAAGATATGTAACCTACGATACCAAAAAATAAAAATGAGATAGATAGTGGGACATATAAAACTTCATGCTGGAACCATCCAAATAACACACCCATATTTAACGAGATTTCATAAATAAATGTGAATGGATTGAAAAACTCTAAAAACCCGATATGTTTCAGATCGACATTAATAGCAATTAAAAAAACTGGATACATGAGAATATTTAATAGGGTAGAAACGCTGGACACCTGAACAGGTAAAAGCGCTATACCAAACGCAGCAAATGCTAAAGGCATGGATATAAAGACTGTAATCAGCATTAATATCAATAATTTAAATGAAAAGATATCATAAATAAGGGTCAGGATCGTTGTGAAAATCATTAAACTTAAAATAGCAAAAGCAACTTGTGTCAGGACTATCCCAAAAATGATAGGGTATTTACTGCCTGCTATTAAAGTATACGTCTTCAATAAACCACTTTCTTTAAGCCTTGCTGATTGTAATCCAATTCCATTTAAAAACGTACTAATGATAATAAATGCCCAAAACCAAAACATATATTTCATCATATCCAAATTACTGCTTGTAGAATCCAATACTCCCCTTTGCATAACTAATGCTATAAAAAGAGGGAAAATCACCGTCCACACAAACGCCACCTTTTCAAAAAGCAACATTTTTAAATTCAGTAAAGAAAAGCCAAATGTTCTTCTCACACTATTCTACTCCCTCGCAAACAATTTGATCTTTATTATCAAGTCATCTAAGGAACCAATCCTTTGTTCAACTACCCGACAACATCTGCTGAATAATGAAGCTTTGTTTCCTCGTCCGCTCCTCCGTACGTTTAGAAAAACACGCCGCGAGCGTAAGGTGGTAAAAATGAAGATCAACCCTCTTCGATAGAAAGCCCTCCAACAGCTCTAACCCCTTCAACAGCGAGTAAATACATTTCATGCTCCATCGCCAGCTCGCGGACCCATTCCCGGTAATCTTGCTCCGCTGCCGAGCGTTCTGCCTCTGTTAAATATCGATCCTCTACTAGCTGATGCCCCCGGCTCGCAGCAACCTCCGCCCAAATTCCCGCTGCGGTTTCAAAACCTTCCCATCCTCTAACGCTTTTTTCCGATTGATTCGTTACGCTCACCTGAGTTAATGCATTTTGCTTAAAATAAACTTCCAGCTGATCTGCAATGGCATTGTCCATCCCAACATCGCTCCGCCAATCTAAAAACCTGCGGTAGAAATGCGCCATGGATGCAGGAAACTCCGGTTCTGTGCGGAGCTTTTCATGATTATAATCAAGCACCAACACCTTTCCTCCCAGCTTTACTGCCCGAATCATTCGCTGTAGCGCTAACTCGGGCTGATCCAGCCATTGAAGTACACGGGAGGCATTAACAACATCGAAGGCTGCCTCATAACCCATCTGATATATATCCCTCACCTCAAACGACAGCTGCGGAATATGCCGGTACCGTTCCTTTGCTTCTATAATTAATGCTTCGCTGCTGTCTATACCAACGACTTTGCCGCCAGGGCCAACCAGTTCTGCAATGCCGTAGGTTATCGCTCCGTTTCCGCAACCAACGTCCAGTATGTGCATGCCTGGCTTGACTAATTCGCTCAACCGTTTGTTTGAGTGGTGTATGGACCTGCTGTTCAAGATCCGGTTAGTACTTTGCGGCATCTTCGCTCTGTTTAATGCCTGTTGGTTCATTATGAGTCGCCTCCTTATGTTTGCTAGCCATTTGAAGTCCTTACCAATTTTTTCATATAGCTTAACTTAAAATTCTTCCAAAGACAATGACAGACCTAACAGAACTATATTTACCACTTGAATAAAGAACGTATGTTCGGTGTATAATATATTAAACGATCCTCGAGCACACATACAAAGGCCGGCAGGATGCCGGCGAATCGCTGATCCTTTACATAAGAGTCTGAAGGAAGGGAAGGAATGAGAACATGCGTAAACGTCAGCAGCGTGTTATTTTTCTGGCCGACTGCCAATCCTTTTATGCTTCTGTGGAGAAGGCCTCCCATCCCGCTTACCGCACCAAGCCGCTGGTCGTCTCCGGCGATCCCTCCCGGCGCAGCGGCATCATTCTGGCCGCCTGCCCCCTTGCGAAGGCTTATGGCGTAACGACTGCCGAGCCGCTGTGGCAGGCTCAGCAGAAATGCCCGGAGGTCATTGTCACCCGGCCGCGCATGAGCGCCTATATCCGCGTGTCGCTCGCCATTATGAGCATCCTGGAATCCTACTCGGATCTGGTGGAGCCGTTCAGCATTGACGAGCAGTTTGTCGATGTGACAGCAAGCCTCTCACACTTTAACTGCACGCCTGCGGAGCTGGCACGCCATATCCAGATGCGCGTCCGGGAAGAAACCGGTATTTATACCCGCATTGGCATTGGACGCAACAAGATCCTGGCCAAGATGGCCTGCGACAACTTCGCGAAGAAGAATGAGTCCGGCATTTATGAGCTGGATGAGCAGCATCTGGATGCCCTCTGGGCTCGTCCCGTGAACAGTATGTTCGGCATCGGCTCCCGCACGATGCGCCATCTGGCCCGCCTTGGAATCCATACCATCGGGGAGCTGGCACAGACGCCTCTGGGTGAGCTCAAGCGGAAAATGAAGCGCCATATGAAAAAAAACTGCGATATCTGGTGTGAGGTGCTGTGGCGGACCGCAAACGGCATGGACGACTCCCCTGTCACCCCGGACGCTTTTGACGGACAAAAGGGTATCGGGCGGCAGACCACGCTTCCGGTGGATTACCATGCCCGGGAAGATATTGACGTGGTGCTGAACGAGCTGTCCATGCTGATTTGTGAACGCGCCCGGGCCAAGGGCTATATGGGAACCGTGGTGCATGCCGGCGCGCAGGGTGCGGATTTTGACCGCCCTGTCGGCTTTTCCCGGCAGCTGAAGCTGCCGGAGCCGAGCCAAATTTCCCGGGAGGTATATGACGCGGCCAAGAAGCTGTTCGATACCCACTGGGACGGCGGACCCGTTCGAAAAATCTGGATTTCCCTCGGAGAGCTCCAAAGCGATGAAGTATACCAGCCCTCCCTGTTCGGCAACCGCGACAGACTGAGGCATCTGGAGCTGACGATGGACGGGATCCGCCATTTGTTCGGGCCTGCCTCGGTGTACTTTGGGTCTTCCCTGAGAAACACCAGTCAGCTTAAATTTCTAAACGCCAAGATTGGAGGACATTACAAATGAAGAAGCTCGAAGGCAACGGATTGTGGCAATCCAGCCGGATGATGCTGTTCGAGCATCGGGATGCCATTTTATCCAAGCAGGAGCAGAAGCAGCGGCAGACCCGCCCGATCCTTGACGAACAGGAGACCGAGCGCATTGCGGAGAAGCTGAGTCAAGCCTACCACAGCGGTGCGACCGTACAGATCCAAGTATACGGAGAATATGGCAATCAACAGGTGGAGGGCAGCATCTCCCGCATTGATGCTCAGCTGCAGCGGCTGCGCATCCAGCATATGTGGATTACCCTGGCAGACATTGTCGAAGCAGCCATTGTCAGTCCTGCCGAAGACATTGAGGGGCTGGTCCCGTGACCGTTTCAGACTTTAGCCCAGCCCCGGCAGCAGATGGAATAGCAGCTACTAGCACACAAGGGGCCGCTCTCCTGGATCTGAAGATCCGGGAAAGCGGCCCCTTGCGCCAGTGGAAGGCTTAGACTTAATGCGGCACGAACAGCAGCTGCAGCACGAATAATACAGCAAAAATATACAGCAGCGGATGAACCGCCTTCGCTTTGCCGCTCACAAGCTTCATTAGCGGATAGGAAATGAAGCCGAGCGCAATACCGGTCGCAATACTTGAGGTCAGCGGCATTGTCAGAATGACAATGAACGCAGGAAAAGCTTCATCGAATTCCTTCCAGTGAATACTGCTTACATTCCCCACCATCAGGCAGCCCACGATAATCAGGGAAGGGGCCGTGATCGCCGACAGACCGGACACCGCTCCGATTACCGGACCGAAGAATGCCGCAACTCCGAACAGCGCTGCCACCACGACAGCAGTCAGGCCGGTTCGTCCGCCAGCGCCTACTCCTGCGGCAGATTCAATGTAGGCCGTCGTCGGACTCGTACCTACCATGGAGCCGGCCACCGTGGCCACGGAATCTGCGAGCATAGCACGTTCTGCACGGGGCAGCTTGTTATCCTTCATCAGCCCGGCTTGCTGGGCTACACCGACAACCGTTCCGGTCGTATCAAACAGCGTTACCAGCAGGAACGAGAAGACCACAGCATACAGGCTGTGCGTGATCACATCCCCTGCCGCGGCGATCGGATTCCACACGAGCAGTCCTTCCGGAAGCGAAGGAACGGACAGGACACCGTCAAATTTCAGCATCCCGGCAAAATAGGCAATAACACCGGTCAGGATCATGCCGATGAACAGCGCCCCCTTCACGTTGCGGGCCAAGAGAATCAGTGTAATCGCGAGTCCGGTCAGCGCCAGGACAGCAGAAGGCTGATGAAGATCTCCGAGTGCCACCAGATTCTCCGGGTGGGCTGTAATTACGCCGCTCATCCGCAGGCCGATAAAAGCGATGAACAATCCGATGCCTGCCGTGATTGCATGCTTCAGATTGGGAGGAATAATGTGAATCAGGCGGCTGCGCAGGGGCGTCAACGACAAGAGCAGAAACAGAATGCCTGCAATAAACACTGCAGAGAACGCCTCACTGTACGTCAGGCTCCCGTGTCCCTGTACGACCGAATATGTAAAATAAGCGTTCAAGCCCATACCTGGTGCGACTGCAATCGGATATTTGGCGACCAGGCCCATCATCAGGGTTCCGATGATCGCCGAGATGACCGTGGCCGTGAAGCTCTGCTGAAATGGCACCCCCGCATCCGACAGGATGAGCGGATTCACCACCATAATATAAGCCATTGTAAAGAAGGTTGTTGCGCCAGCCACCACTTCGGTCTTGACCGAGGTGCCTTGGGCTTTTAAATCAAACACTGGATTGCCCCCGTTCTCTTGTTGTCATCATATCTGTAAAAAACACACCTAATCATTATAGGTGACATCCCTATTTTCGCCAAGACACAAATCCATGTATACTTCTCTATATATCGTATCCCGGAAAGGAGTGTCCATGCATGTGCGGTCGATTTACACTTACGGCATCATGGGAAGAGCTTCTGGATTACTATATGATCGGCGAGCAAACACAGCCAGCCTTTCATATTCCGCAGTACAATATTGCCCCGACCCAAATGGTGGCAGCCGTCATCCATGACGGACAACGGCGCCGGATCGGCCAGCTGCGCTGGGGATTGGTTCCTTCCTGGGCCAAGGACAGCTCCGGTGCAGCCCGGATGATCAATGCGCGAAGCGAGACTGTGGACGTCAAACCGGCTTACAAGCTTCCCTTTCAGAGAAAGCGATGCCTGATTCCTGCGGACAGCTTTTACGAGTGGAAGCAACAGGACAAGCAGAAACTGCCCTACCGGATTGGCAAAAAAGACCACTCGCTTTTCAGCATGGCCGGTCTGTATGACATCTGGACCGCTCCAGACGGCAGCAAGATCAGCTCCTGCACCGTGATCACGACCTCTCCCAATGCTCTGATGGAGTCCATTCATGACCGGATGCCTGTCATTCTTCAGCGTGAGCACGAGGAACGTTGGCTGGACCGCTCTGCTTCAGCCGAGGAGCTGAAGCTGCTGTGTACCCCTTACACCCATGAGGATCTGCAGGCCGTTCGTGTCAGCACAGCTGTGAATGCAGTACGCAACAATAGCCCGGCGTGCATTCAGCCTCTGGCGGAGGAATAACAAAGCTCTGGCATCCGCAAGGAAGCCAGAGCTTTGTTCAATGCCTGCCGTCTTTAAGCCTTCCCAAGACAAGCCTAGCGGAACATGCCCCACAGCTTAATCAAATGAAAGGTGTTCTTGGGGTCAATCCGCTGAGCCAGCACAAACTGTACAATCTGCTGCTCCTGAACTGACGTCAGATTCTCGCCGAGAATGGCCGAGCATTGACGGACAACCTGCTGAACCTTCGCACTGTTCTGCAAATCCTGCTTGGTCAGAGGGTTTACGATGCCCTTAACTCGTTCCTTGACGGGCGGGTTCTTCATCTTCTGCTTGACCCGTTCCACGAGCTGGGGATGAATACCGAATTGCTGGTAACTCACAGCTTGCACCTCCCGTATTTTCCCAATCAAGATGAGTATATGACAAGAGCTCGTCCATTGTGCGCACAACCTTAGTCGATCAGATCCCCTTGGAACACCTGCTCCTTCCGAAGATGCTCCCGAAGCAGTGAATACGAGGGGGATGTCCAGAAGGAAGCATCGCTGACCAGCGCAGCAGCATCCTCCCTGGCCTGTTCGACCACCTCATAGTCGGCTACCATATCGGCAAGCCGGAATTCCGGCAGGCCGCTCTGCTTCGTGCCGAAGAAATCGCCAGGACCCCGGAGGTCCAGATCCCGACGTGCGACCTCAAAGCCATCCTCCGTATCGGTCATGACCTCCATCCGCTCCCGTCCGACCTCACTTTTAGGGTCTGCTACCAGGATACAGAACGATGCATGAGCACCCCGGCCCACCCGGCCGCGGAGCTGATGCAGCTGAGACAATCCGAAACGATCCGCATCCATGATGACCATTAACGTCGCATTGGGCACGTCGACGCCCACCTCGACAACGGTAGTCGAGATGAGCAGCTGCAGATCATTGCTGTAGAAATCCCGCATGACCTCATCCTTTTCTCCCGCGGTCATTCTTCCGTGCAGCAGCCCTACCTTAAACTGGGGAAAAGCTTGCTGCATCTGCACATGCAGATCAATAGCATTCTGCACATCCAGCTTGTCGGATTCCTCAATCAGCGGACAGATCAGATATGCCTGACGCCCTTGGTCCACTTCCCGGCGAATAAATCCAAGCACCCGGTCCATCATGTCATGCTTGACCCAGTGCGTCGTAATCGGAATTCTGCCCTTGGGCCGCTCTGACAGCGTAGAGACATCCATATCCCCGAAGGCAGTAATAGCCATCGTGCGCGGAATCGGCGTCGCGGTCATCGTGAGTACATCCGGATTGTAGCCTTTGCGGCGCAGCACACTTCTCTGATTAACCCCGAAGCGATGCTGCTCGTCAGTAACGACCAGGCCCAGCTGCCGGAAGAATACCTCCTCCTGAATCAGCGCATGGGTGCCGACAACAATATCTGTAAGTCCCATCTGAAGGGATGCCAGTACATCCTTCCGCTTCTTGCCGGTCACACTGCCGGTTAACAGAGCCACCGTCACACCAAACGGCTGGAACATACGCTGAAGCGAGCGCATATGCTGCTCTGCCAATATTTCAGTCGGCACCATCAGTGCCCCCTGATTGCCGGAACGCACCGTGGTATAGAGAGCAATCGCCGCGACAACGGTTTTGCCAGAGCCGACATCCCCTTGCAGCAGACGATTCATGCAATAAGGTGATCGCATATCATGCAGAATTTCAAGCTCAACCTTCTTCTGCGCATCTGTCAATTCAAACGGCAGACTGCGAACGAATTCGCGAATCGTAGTATTATCGGCTGTGTGTACGACGCCATCCATTTTGCCATGATTGAGGGCACGGTAGGCCTGCATCTTCAGCTGAAACAAAAACAGCTCCTCATAGACCATTCGGCGCCGGGCCTGCTGCCCTTCGCCCGTATCCGAGGGCTGATGAATCCCGGCGATTGCCTGCTTGCGCGGCATCAGGCGGTATTTCTGAATCAGATGAGGCGGCAGGATTTCCGGGATCATCTCCCCGTACTGCTGCAGCGCTTGATTCATCGTTTTGCGGATCCAGGCTTGCGTAATTTTGCCGCCGATAGAATACACGGGCTGCAGCGTACCGCTGCGGCTGATGCCTTTGTCCGGGAAATCCGATTCCGACACCGTCAGCTGAAGCCGCCGCTGATCCCACTTGCCGGTCAATACAATTTCACGGCCTGCGGTCAGCTGCTCCTTCAGAAAATGCCGGTTAAACCACGTTGCGCTGAACATCCAGTTCTCTGCCAGCATTTTGCAGGTGAGACGCGATTTGCCGCCATACCTTTGAAGAACAGGAGCACCGGCAATTTTCGCCTGTATCGTTACCCGCTCTCCATCCTTGACCTCGCTCAGTGAACGAAGCCGGTAATCCTCATACCGGAATGGATAATATTCCAGCAATTCTTTGACCGTAGAGACGCCAAAGGCGTGAAGCTCCCCTTCCTTCAGGGCGCTCACGCCGTTGATCTTTCTCACGGATATTTGGTCCAGATCGAGACTCATCCTTTTCCCCCAATCAAGCCGGCCAGATATACGCGGCGATGGTTCCGGGACCGACATGCGTGCCGACAACCGCTCCAATATCAGAGAACAACGTCTCCTCAATCGTGAACACAGACGAGAGCTGCTCCAGAAAGTCCTGAACCGAAGCAGGATCTGCCGTGGTCCCCACCGCTACCTTAATCTTTGTAACACCGGATAAATCCTGCTGAAACAGCTGGATCATCCGCGCCGTTGCTTTTTTGCGTCCTCTTACCTTGTCAACAGAGTAAATAACACCCTCCGCATCAATAGATAGAATCGGCTTGATATTCAGCAAGGTCCCTACCACTGCCGAGGCTTTGCCGATCCGGCCGCCTTTTTGCAAATATTCCAGTGTATCCACCAGGAAGTACAATGCCCGCTTGCTCCGCAGCTCCTCCGTGGAAGCTACAATCTCCTCCAGAGACTTTCCTTCCGCGGCCAGCTTCGCGGCATGCACAACGAACATACCAAAGCCGTATGAAGCAGATTTCGAATCCCATACCTGAACTCGTTCCTCATGATCGCCTTCCATGAGATCTGTGGCAAGGCGGGCAGCCTGATAGGTACCGCTAAGCGCCGAGGACAGATGCATGGACAGGATATAGCAGCCAGGGTGCTGCTCAAAAATACGCTCATACGCCGCTACAAAATCCGCCGGTGACGGCTGTGACGTTGTCGGCAGCTGCGGGGATTCTACCAACCTCTTGTAGAACTGGGATGCCGTAATTTCTGTTCCGTCCAAATATGATTCATTTCCAAACAATACCCTCAGCGGAACGACGACAATGCCATGCTGCTCAATCAGTGCTGCGGGTATATCCGAGGTGCTGTCCGTGACAATCACGGTTCTACTCATGTAAAACCCCTCCCGAAAATGATCCTCTGCTCTAGAACCGTAACGAAACCGTTACGCTTCCACAGAGAACAAATATGCATAAATGGGCTGTCCACCGTAGTGGATCTCAACCTCAGCATCCGGATACTCCTCTTCGAGCCAGCGGGCAATGCCTTCAGTAATCTCCTCTGTTGCGTCCTCACCAGTCAGCAGGGTAATGATCTCGTCTCCGGATTGAAGCATCTTGCCAAGCAGCTGCTGACAGGCCGTCTTCAGGTCTGCAGCGGCAGCAACAATCTTGGAGTTCTGGATGCCGATATATTCACCAGCCTTGATCTCCAGCTCGTCAATCGTTGTATCCCGCACCGCATAAGTAACTTGTCCGGATTGGACGCGCGATACCGCCTCCAGCATGCTCTCCGTATTACTTTCGGTGCTCTCTTCTTCCTGGAATTCAAAAGCAGCCGCAATCCCCTGCGGAATCGTCTTGCTCGGAATGACAGTGACGCTGCGCTCACCCTCCAGCAGCTCCCGTGCCTGCTGGGCAGCCAGCACAATGTTAGAATTGTTCGGCAGAATAAAGATATGCTGTGCCGAAATGGTGGCAATGGCATTGACGAAATCCTCTGTGCTCGGATTCATCGTCTGTCCGCCGGACAGCACGACATCCACACCAAGGCTCTTGAAAATGCTCGATATTCCTTCGCCTGAGGATACGGCGATAAATCCGAAAGGCGCAAGCTCGTCTGCCGGCGGGGCTGCCGGATCCTCTGGTGATTTCTTCTCGGCCGGAATATCCGCGAACAGCTCTGGCATCGGCGCAATATCCATGCCTGTAGTCAAGAGATCGCGGTGCTGCTCCCGCATATTCAGAATATGAATCTGTGTGATTTCTCCGTAACGCAGCGCAAGGTTCAGCACCTCACCGGGCGCTTTGGAGTGCACATGCACTTTAATCGTCTCGTCATCTGCAATGACAATAATCGAATCTCCGTTGACGGCCAGTGACTGCCGGAATTGGTCCTCATGGAATTCTGCAGCCGGAGCTCCGCCGAGCTGACGGTTAATGAAAAATTCCATATCGTACAGAAACTCAATGTCTTCGGTTGAAATTTTGGACTGCGCTGACGAAGGGGCAGGCGCAGGAGTTACAGCTGGCTGTGACGTCAGCGCCGGGCTGGCTGAAATTTTGGGCATAACCGGCTCTGAGCCTGGTGTCTTCGCCTCCGCCGACGCCCCTTCATTCAAGGCCTTCAAGAAGCCCTCGTAGATGTACACGAGGCCCTGACCGCCAGAGTCCACAACGCCAACCTGCTTCAATACGGGCAGCAGCTCCGGTGTCTGGGCGAGCGCTTCCTTCGCCTTGGCAAGCACCTGCTCCATCACCTCAATAATATCACTGCTGCGGCGTGAGAAATAAACGGCATGCTTGGCCGCTTCCTTCGCCACGGTGAGAATCGTGCCCTCTACCGGCTTGACAACAGCCTTGTAAGCAGCCTCTACACCGGTTTGCAGCGCAGCTGCAAACTGGGTGCTGTTCAGCTCATCAAACGGGGCGGCATAGCGGCTGAAGCCGCGGAACAGCTGGGACAGGATCACCCCGGAGTTGCCGCGTGCACCCATGAGCAGGCCCTTGGAAAGGACGCCTGCACTCTGACCGATCGACGCCGAATATTTCTGCTTCAGCTCATTGACGCCGGCCGTCATCGTTAAGTTCATATTGGTTCCCGTATCACCGTCTGGCACCGGAAACACGTTCAGGGCGTTAACATGCTCCGCATGCAGCTGGAGCTGCTCCGCTCCGGCGAGCACCATCGCGGTAAATTCTGTTCCATTCAAAGAACGCTTGCTCAATGAGAATTCCCCTTCCTGGCATCATACAAAAAACGCTTCAATTGTAAGTGTAATTTCATTATTATTTCGTGAGCGCCCTCTTCGCGCTGCCTGTGCTCCAGCCTTTGTCAGAGACAACGCTGTCAGAAAACTCCAAAGGCAGCAAGCCGCCAGACAAACGCTGGCGGTTAAGGCTCATATCCATGCATAACCCTGCATGTAAAATCAATCCATAAGATACCATTCCAAACTATTATGGACTAAACAACATTGTACTATAAGAGCCATGATAAATAAATGTTTTTAGGATAGTTGACGCCGCATTTTTTACTGTGATATTATATTTAAGTATTGTTTTATACAGGGTTATGAAACAAGGAGGTGTAATCTATGTCTCGCAAATGCTATGTAACTGGTAAGAAACCAAGCAGCGGCAACCACGTTTCTCACGCCAACAACCACAACAAACGTTCTTGGGGTGTCAACGTTCAGAAGGTTCGTATTCTCGTAGACGGCAAGCCAAAACGCGTATACGTGAGCACTCGTGCTCTGAAATCCGGTAAAGTAACTCGCGTATAATTGTTTAAGGAAAACTTCTTTCACCTTTCGCTTGCAGATGCTGTGACGGGGCAAGGAAGTTTTTCTTGCGTTGTACATACAATTTCATCCGTAATCAAAAAGCACCCTTTCATGCAGCAGGTGCTTTTTTTGTGTCTGTATAATGATCTGACTCGGTCGTAACACGGGCCAGGCAGCCAAGGTCATACTTGGCCATCCGCTTCATTGCTATCCATGCTGCTTCCCCCGTGCTGCCGTCCCGTGCGGAGGTATGTCTCGCCGATCCAAGCTGTCAGCCCTTATGAAATGTGTTTAATATGGCCTTTACGAAACCTCCCAAAAACTTCGGCAGCTTGAACGTGTAGAATTTCATGTCTCACCCTCCCCATGATTCTCATATCCCATTGTTATGTTATGCTCCGCCGATGCGGATGTGAACCACAACAAAAAAGGCTACATGAGAACCCAGCTCATGTAACCATATTTATGCGGCCATCCAGTGACCTATGCATTTTCAGTTCAAAGTCAGGCCTGATCAGCCTTGTACACTTTCCCGAATTCTGCGAATAGCAGCAGCCCGGTCGCTGGCTCCATATACGGCACTGCCAGCTACCAGCACATCAGCGCCGGCAGAGGTCACAAGCGGCGCCGTTTCCGCTGTAATTCCGCCATCTACTTCAATGTGGATGGAAGGATTCGGCCCTTGGGAGATCCAGCTGCGCAGCTGCTCTATTTTGCGAACGGTTTGATGGATGAACTGCTGACCTCCAAACCCAGGATTCACGGTCATGACCAGCACCAGATCGAGATCGGCCAGCACCTCCTGTATTGCTGCAGCCGGTGTCCCGGGATTGATGGCAACCCCTGCCTTCACACCATGCTCTTTAATCAGGTGGACGACCCGGTGCAGATGAGGACACGCTTCGGCGTGAACTGTAATGTAATCAGCTCCTGCCTTGGCGAAGTCCGCAATATAATTCTCGGGACGCTCAATCATAAGATGTACGTCCAGCGGCAGCTTAGTGTGGGGCCGTATGGCCTGCACAATCGGTGCGCCCAGTGTCAAATTGGGCACAAAATGCCCGTCCATGACATCGACATGGATCCAGTCCGCTCCGGCAGCGCCGACCTCTGCAATTTCCTCACCCAGCTTCGCAAAATCCGCAGACAAAATGGATGGTGCTATAATCATTGGCTAATACCTCCGCTTCTTGTCTTTCATCTCTTCCAGAAACTCCAGGTAGTGACGGTACCGGCTATCTGCAATGTCACCGCTCTCCTTGGCGACAAGCACCCGGCAGCCCGGCTCATGCGTATGGCTGCAGCCCCGGAACTTGCATTGTGACGCATAAGAAGCAAATTCCCGGAAGCACACGGACAGCTCTTCGACGCCCAGCTCCAGAAAGTCCAGCTGGCTGAAGCCCGGAGTGTCGGCAACAAAACCGCCGTTGTCCAGCTCTATCAGCTCCACATGCCGGGTGGTGTGCCGTCCTCTGCCCAGGCGCATACTGATTTCGCTCGTCTCAAGCGTTAATCCCGGCTTGATGGCATTCAGCAGTGAGGATTTCCCGACACCGGACTGACCGGAGAATACACTGATCTCTCCCGCCAGCCGCTCCTTGACCTTCTCCGTGCCGATGCCTTCTATGGAGCTGGTAATAAACACCTCATAGCCGACTGATTCATAAAGCTCCTGAACTCTGGCTGCCGTTGCATCTCCCTGACCCGCCAAGTCCTGCTTTGTGATCAGAATGATGGCATCCAGTCCCGCATGCTCAATATGTACAAGGAACTTGTCCAGAAGCAGCAGATTCATATCCGGCTCCTTGACGGAGAACAGCAGAACGGCAAGGCCTGCATTGGCTACCGGAGGACGGATTAATTGGGAAGACCGTGGAAGAATTTCATCCACGGTCCCCTCTCCATTCTCCGTGAGTGAGTACATGACACGATCCCCGACAAGGGGGGATTCGCCTCTCTTTTTGAAGATGCCGCGGGCTCGGCATTGAATCGCCGTCTCCTCACCGGACACCTTGCCGTCTCGAAGGGGCTTGACATAATAGTACCCGCTAAGCGCCTTGACAATCAGGCCTTCCTGCATGCACACGCCTCACTTTCTGGATAAAATGGTGAAATGGTCTCTTTTAATCGTCATCTTCATCTTCATCTTCATCTTTGGGATCTTTTTTCTTATCTTCGTTCTTATCTTTATCTTTACCCTTGGCTTCACCCGGCGTTTCTGTATTGCCGTTTCCTTCGGCACCTGTACCGCCGGTACCTTCAGCACTTCCATCGCCGTTCTCGGGCTCTGTAACGGCCGGAACCTCCGGCACGATCGGCAGCGGCGGCTCCACCTCAGGCTCAGGAACCGTGCCGTTCTTGGCGTCATTATAGGCTACGACATACGTATCCAGCGAGCGTCCGTCCCGGTAAATGGTTACCGTCCCATCCTTGCCGGGAGCAAGCACCAGCTCCACCGGAATAATCTCAGTCGCATTGACATCCCGCTCGATCGCTTCCGCACTATCTCCCCGGGCGTCTGAATATACGATCCGGATGCGGCTGGATTCTCCTAAAGCTGACGGCGCAACCGGCACCTTGAAGGTATAGTTCAGCGCATCGGAAGGATACCCAGAACTAACGACAATATTCTGCTCTGTACCCGGTGTAGCCATCGCCCCGGCATCCCAAGGCCATTGAGACAGCACCGTTCCGCGTTCTGCCGTAAAGCTTGGCTCATCCTTTACGGTGCCCACCTTGAGCCCGAGCCGCTTGATCTCGTTCTCCGCTTCACTGCGGGTCATCGTCGTCAGATCCGTCATTTCCACTTCCGCTTTCCCCTTGCTGACAACAAGCATCACATTGGCTTCATCCGGATCAAATTCAACACCACTATCCGGTGACTGGGAAAGGATCTCACCTGCCGCTGCGCTGTCACTGTTCTCTTCGCGGACAGTGATTGCGTCCTTATCCACCTTCTGCTCTGCCAACAGCTCCATCGCTTCATCCAGCGTTCTTCCAGACAGGCTAGGCATCACACTAAGCGGCTTCTCTTCACCTACCGTGAGCTGGACGCTTGCGCCTTCCTTCACCACTGTACCTTCTGCCCGGCTCTGCTTCAACACGATTCCGGCTTCTACACCTTCTTTATACTCCCGAAGCACTTCCGGATTTACGACAAGACCCGCCTCTTCCAGCGTCCGGACCGCCTCCGCCTCCGCCATCGTAATTACACCCGGAACGGTCACATCCTTGACCTCCAGCATTTGATTCACAAAGAGGACGAGCCCTGCAATAATAGCCAGGAACAAAAGACTTAATCCCACGATCAGGGCAGGCTTCTTCTTGCTCTGCTTGCCACTCTTACGCTCACTGACCATTTCCTTGCGCACTCCGTCATCCTCCACATCCCCTGACGATGCATTAGGCGCCGGGGGGCCGGTGTAATTCTCCGGTCCGGGATAAGCCTCGGTTGCCCCTGCCGGCTGCATGCTCTTCAGAGCAGGCATTACAATCGTCTGATCAGCATCATCATGAAATTGAATCTTTGGTTCATTGCGTCTTGCTGGAAGCAGGCATGTTTCCAGATCCTGCAGCATCTCTTCCGCAGACTGATAACGCTCCTGAGGGTTTTTTCGCATGGACTTGAGGATGACATTCTCCACGCTTTGCGGGATTAAAGCATTAACCTCTTTGGGCTCCTCAAATTCCTCTTGCAGATGCTTCAGCGCCACGCTGATCGGACTCTCACCCAGAAACGGAAGACGGCCGGTCAGCATTTGGTATAAAACGATGCCCAGAGAGTACAAATCCGACTTCTCTCCTGTCGCAACCCCTTTCGCGTGCTCGGGCGAGAAGTAATGCACCGAGCCGACTACCGAGCCGGTCTGCGTGATCGTCGTAGAGGTTACAGCCCGGGCAATCCCGAAATCCGTTACCTTCACCCGGCCGTTGCGGCCGATCAATATATTATGGGGCTTGATATCCCGATGAATGATCTGGTTCTGGTGCGCATGCTCTAGTGCATCGCAGATCTGCGACGCAATGCGTACAGCCTCGTCCACTTGAAGCGGAGCCCGCTCTTTAATAATCTCATTTAAATTATTGCCGTCGATACATTCCATTACGATGTAATGCACATCGTCCTCTTGGCCCACATCATAAATGCTTACCACATTTGGATGTGACAATGACGCCGCAGACTGGGCCTCCCGCCGAAAACGGCGGATAAACTCCTCATCATGCACAAACTGCTGGCGCAGCACCTTGATCGCTACATGACGATTAAGCAGGATATCCTGGGCTTTGTAGACCAAAGCCATGCCACCCCCGCCAATCCGCTCAATCACCTTGTAACGACCAGCCAATTCATGTCCGATCATGAATTCCACCCCTTTGTTCGTTGCCGGCCGCTTCCTCCTGATGCTGAAGCAAAGCGACTGTAATATTGTCGTCGCCTCCGGCCAGAAGAGCCAGCTGAAGCAAACGGTCCGCCTTATCCTCCAAAGGAAGCTCCGCCGAGCCGATGACCTGGGCCATTCGCTCCCGGTTCACGAGATTACTCAGCCCGTCACTGCACAAAAGCAGCACGTCGCCGGCACCCAGCTCTACCGACCGCAGCTCCACCTCGACCTCGGAGTCGGTACCCAGCGCCCGAATGAGGACATTTTTGCGCGGATGCGAAGCCAGCTCTTCTTCAGTAATTTGACCATTCTTAAACAATTCATTGACCAGCGTATGATCCTCCGTCAGCAGGCTGACCTGATTGCCGGAGATCTTGTACGCCCTGCTGTCTCCGATGTGACCAATATAGCCCCGATGCTCCCGAAGAAGAACGGCCACGATGGTGGTTCCCATATTGTGCAGCCGTTCATTGCCGGAAGCTTCGCGGTAAATCACCTCATTGGCATGGAGTATAGCTTGTGTCAGCACTGCGCCTAATGCCTCTCCATCCAAATCAGCTGCCAGCTTCTTAAAATCCTCCGCCACGGTCTGTACCGCAAGCCTGCTGGCAGTGTCTCCTGCAAGGTGTCCCCCCATACCGTCGGCAACAATGCCGAGTGTATAGCCATGTCCGAGCTGCAGCACGAGGACCGAATCCTCATTGATCTGGCGCACCCGTCCGACATGACTCACATGAACCGTATTGATCAAATTTCGCTCACCCCAACTCCATATGCTTGGCTCGAAGCTGCCCGCAGGCCGCCGCAATATCATGGCCTTGCTCACGGCGAATTGTCACATTAACACCCTTGTCTGCCAGCGCCCGCTGAAATTTAAAAATATCATTCCGCGAGGTTCGCACATACTTGCGCTCCGGCACGTGATTGACAGGGATCAGATTGACGTGGCAGTTCATGTCCTTAATGACATCCGCCAGCTCCTCCGCGTGCTCAACCTGGTCATTCATGCCGCCAATCAGCGCATACTCGAACGTAATCCGGCGGCCTGTCTTGGCTTGATAATAACGCAGTGATTCAATGACATCCTCGAACGGGAAGCGCCGATTAACCGGCATCAGCTTGGAGCGGAGCTTGTCGTTAGGCGCATGGATCGAAATCGCCAGGTTGATCTGCGTGTTCTCCTCTGCAAACTGATAAATATTCGGAACAATACCGCTCGTAGACACCGTAATATGGCGCTGTCCGATATTCAGTCCCTTCTCGTGGATCATCGTGCGCAGAAATTTCATGGTTGCATCGTAGTTCTCAAACGGCTCGCCGGAGCCCATGATGACGATGCTGCTCACCCGTTCCCCTTTAGGATCAAGCATCTTCTGGGCCTGAACCACCTGGGCCACGATCTCGCCGGCAGTCAGGTTCCGCTTCAGTCCGCCCAGCGTAGAGGCGCAGAAGGTGCAACCGATCCGGCAGCCTACCTGGGTCGTCACACAGATGCTGTTGCCGTAATTATGCTTCATAATTACAGTCTCAATAGCATGATCATCATGCAATCCGAACAGGAATTTAATCGTTCCGTCCTTCGATTCAAAGCGCGTAATCTCATTCAAGGTTACAAAGCTGAACTGCTCGGTCAGCTTGCGGCGCAGCTCCTTGGACAAATTGCTCATCTCATCAAAGGAATTGACCCGCTTCACATACAGCCACTCATAAATCTGGCCTCCGCGAAAAGCCGCCTCTCCATTCTCTACAGCCCACTGCTGCAGCTCCTCTAACGATAAATCATATATAAAAGGGTTCATTTCACCACACCTGTCTATTTCATTTATACTCAGTTCTTTATTCATTCTTACTATTTTACCATAAATAAAACAGCCCGTAAAAGAGAAAACCCGCCAGAAGCGGCGGGCCGAAACCAGAATTCCCTATAAAAAGAGGCGTTAGCGCACTCTTCTCAGCCTTGCAATATAGAAGCCGTCACTGTGAAAATGCTGCGGCAGAATCTGAACGCCGCCGCCTCGGGAAAGAGCCTGCTCCCGAACCCGTTCCTGAAAGCCGTCGGGATCCTTCTCTACCTCAAACTCCGGACGGGAGGCCAGAAAGCCTTCCACGACGCCTTCATTCTCCCGCTCCTCCATCGTACAGGTGCTGTAAACCAGCAGCCCGCCGGGCTTGACCAGCTTCGCCGCCGCCTGGATCAGCTCCTGCTGAAGCTCGGCAATCGCGCCTACGTCCTCAGCCGTCTTGGTCCACTTCAAATCCGGCTTGCGCCGAATGACACCCAGACCCGAGCAGGGAGCATCCAGCAGCACACGATCAAATGCAGCCTCTTCATGAGCCTTTGGCAGATCCAGTGCATTCCCGGTCACCGGAACAATACTCGCCAGACCCAGACGCTCCGCCTGGGCTGCGATCAGCTTCTGCTTATGGGCATGGAGGTCATTCGCAAGGATCTCCCCCTGATCCTTCATCAGCTCGCCCATATGGGTGGTTTTGCCTCCCGGAGCTGCACAGCAGTCCAGAACCGTCATCCCCGGCTGGGGCTCTACCATCTCCGCGACGAGCATTGAGCTTTCGTCTTGAATAGAGATCATGCCCTCCCGGTACCACTCCGTAAAGGCCATATTGCCGCCGCTGCGGACGATAATGCCGTAAGGGCTGAGACTCGACGGAACAGCGTCCAGGCCCGCAGCCTCCATCTCTGCCAGCAGCTGCTCCCGGCTCACCATGGTTGTATTCACTCTGACGCTGACGGAAGGCGGCTCGTTATTCACGCGGCAGATCGACTCCGCGGCTGCCTCTCCGTACTGCTCTATCCAGCGCTCAACCAGCCACAGCGGGTGGGAGTGCTGCAGGGAAATGCGCTGTGCAAAGGGCAACTGCTCTGGCACAACCAGCTCTTCTTTTTGCCGGAGCACACTACGCAGCACCCCGTTCACCATCCCGGAGATGCCCTGGTGTCCCCGCTTCTTGCTAATGTTCACCGCTTCGCTGACAACAGCATGCTCTGGAATCCGATCCAGATACATGATCTGATACAGACTAAGACGCAGCAGGCTGCGCACCCAGGGCTGCAGCTTGGCCGTCCCCTTCTTGACGAAGCGGTCCAGGAAATAATCCAGCGTGTTCAGGCGTGAGATCGTTCCATACACCAGCTCTGTCGCGAGACCGGCATCTCCTTTATCCAGGGAGGACTGCGTTAAGGCGCTGTTCAGCAGCAGATTACTGTACGCCTGCTCCTGCTCCACCTGGGTTAGGACATTCATCGCCAGCTCTCTTGCGCTGGTCTTTCTGCTATGCCGGGTCACCGCAGCACCGTGCCTGGCACAAGGCTTGTCCCACGGATGAACTGGGCTGCCTCCATTGCTTTTTTGCCGCTCGGCTGAACGGTTTCCAGACTAAGCACACCCCTGCCTGTCTGAACCTGGATGCCGCGGTCGTCAAGCTTCAGCACTGTGCCGGGCTCTACATCCCCAGCTCTGCCTTCTTCCGCTTCAACGCGGGCACTCCAGACCTTGAATACCGCTTCATCCCATAAAGTAAAAGCGCCCGAAAAGGGAACCAGACCCCGAATTTGATTAAAAATATCAAGCGCTGACCGGCTCCAGTCAATCTTCTCGTCCTCGCGCTTCAGATTAGGAGCATAGGTCGCGTCTTCTTCGTTCTGCGGCTCTGCCTGAACCTTTCCGGCCGAAAGCGACGGAAGCTGTTCCTTCAACAGCTCTGCGCCAGCCTGGCTCAGCTTCTCAAACAGGGTGCCAGCGGTATCCTGCTCCAGTATTTGAACCTCTCTCTTGGCGATCATATCCCCGGTGTCCAGTCCTTCGGCCATGTACATCAGCGTAATGCCCGTCACCGTCTCCCCGTTGATAATACAGCGCTGAATCGGCGCCCCGCCCCGGTATTTCGGCAGCAAAGAGCCGTGCACGTTCAGACAGCCCAGACGCGGCAGCTCCAGCACCTCCTTGGGCAGGATCTGTCCATAGGCAGCTGTTATAATCATGTCCGGCTCGTACCGGGCTAATTCAGCTACGGCCTCCGGACTGCGCAGGCGCTGCGGCTGGAGCACGGGAATTCCGTGCGCCAGCGCCGCCTCCTTTACAGGGGTGGGCGTCAGCACCTTTTTCCTCCCCTGAGGTCGATCCGGCTGGGTGACGACCGCCACTACGGAATAGCCTTCCGCCAGCAGCATATTCAGGCTCGGAACAGCAAAGGCCGGGGTACCCATAAAAACAATCTTCATCGATTCTCCAGCTCCCTCCGGGGAGGCTGATTGGGATCGAATTCATAAACGCGCTCGGCAATATCCGTAAAGAGGACGCCATTCAAATGATCGATCTCATGCTGGAAAGCGCGGGAAAGCAAACCTGTTGCTGTCACGATCAGCTCCTTGCCTTCGCGGTCTAGTCCCTTAACCTTTACCTGCTCCGCCCGGCGAACATCTCCGTTCCAGCCGGGGATGCTGAGACAGCCTTCAGGTCCGAGCTGTTCTCCGTCACGCTCCAGAATTTCGGGATTGATCATCTTGATCAGCCCGTGCTCGTCACCGGCATCAACCACGATCAGCCGCTTCAAAATACCTACCTGCGGAGCAGCCAGGCCGACCCCGTCGGCATCATACATCGTATCTGCCATATCGTCCAGCAGCTTCTGAACGTTCGGGGTAATTTTGGTCACCTCTTTGGCGACCTTGTGCAGCACTTCATCCGGTTCTTTAACAATAATGCGAATGGCCATAACGACACCTTCCTCATGCTTTCTATAATTGTTGAATTCTTATATAGCAATGTATATGCAATATCACATTAACATTTGCGGATCCACATCAATACTGATCTGCAGGGTTTGATCGCGCGCAGCCTCCTGCAGCTCCTCCGCCACCTGGCGTACAAGCGATACGGCGTCCATGTTTCCACGCCATTTTATCATACATTGGAACCGGTATCTATTCTTGAGCCGGGGGATCGGGGATGCGACAGGCCCCAGCACATCCAGCGCTTCTGCTGAAAAGCGATCCAGGCTGCCAAACCAGCCGCGGCGGTCTGCCTTGTTCTTCAGATCACCGGCATAATTCTCCGCCGCCCGGACCAGCACCGTCAGCTGCTCATGGGATAAGGTGACGAGAATGAGCCGGCAGTATGGCGGATAGTGCAGCGCTTTGCGATGCTTCAGCTCATCTTTGACAAACGACAGGTAGTCATGGCCGCTGGCATGAATAATGGAATAATGGTCTGGCGTATAGGATTGAATAAACACCTCTCCCGGGAGGTGATGACGTCCCGCCCGGCCTGCTACCTGCGTCAGCAGCTGAAAGGTTTTCTCGGCCGCCCGGAAATCCGGAAGATTCAATGCCGAATCTGCCGTAATGACCCCGACCAGGGTGACATCCGGAAAATCCAGACCCTTCGCCACCATTTGGGTGCCCAGCAGCACATCCCCTTTTTTCTCCCGAAACTGCTTCAGCAGCTTCTCGTGAGAGCCCTTCTCGGTCGTGGTGTCCACGTCCATCCGAATGACGCGGATCCCGGGGAACAGCTTCGCAAGCTCTTCTTCTACCCGCTGGGTGCCTGTACCGAAATAACGGATATGCTCGCTGCCACAGTCAGGGCAGACCTCCGGCGCCGGGGCGGCATAGCCGCAATAGTGACAGCGGAGATTGTTGGCCTTCTGGTGATAGGTCAGTGAAATATCACACTCCCCGCACTGCGCAACATATCCGCAGCTGCGGCACATCACGAAGGTGGAGTAGCCGCGCCGGTTCAGCAGCAGCACACTCTGCTCCTGGCGTTCCAGCCGGGCGGCGAGCGCCTCATGCAGGGAGCGGCTGAACATGGAGCGGTTGCCATCCTTGAGCTCCTCCCGCATATCGACAATGCGGACCTCTGGCAGTCGGTTCCCCAGCGCGCGGGTGGGCATCTCCAGCAGCTCCGGTTCGAAATCCTCCTGGGACTTCGATCTCGCCGCGAAATAGCTTTCCAGTGAAGGCGTAGCCGATCCCAAAATGACGGCAGCACCGGCCTGGGACGCCCGGCGAATCGCAACATCTCTGGCATGGTATTTAGGAGTTTCCTCCTGTTTATAAGAGGTTTCATGCTCTTCATCCATAATAATCAGTCCCAGGGATTGAAAAGGAGCAAAAACTGCCGAGCGGGCGCCAACGACGACCGAAGCGCGTCCTTCATTGATTTTGCGCCATTCATCATAGCGTTCTCCCTGGGAGAGACGGCTGTGCATTACAGCCACCCGATCTCCGAACCGTCCCTTGAAGCGCTCCACCATTTGCGGGGTCAGTGAAATTTCAGGAACGAGCACGATTGCCTGCCGCTCCTGCTCTAGACAGCGCTGAATGGTCTGCAAATAGATTTCGGTCTTCCCGCTGCCTGTGACCCCGTGCAGCAGAAACACGCCATGATCTCTTGACTCCAGCTTCCTTACAATGCGGGAGTATACATGCTCCTGCTCAGCGGTCAGCGTAAGCGGCTCTGTAGGCTTGAAGCTTCTGCCTTTATAAGGGTCACGCTGCACTTCCATATCCTGTATGTTAATAAAGCCTTTGTCTGCCAGAGCCTTCACCGTTCCGGCGGTCACACCGACAGCTGTCAGCACCTCCTGCAGAGATAGAGGAAGAAAGGCCTCCATGTCCACAACATAGGAGAGGACCTCCTTCTGACGCTGCGCTTTGGAAGAAAAGCTCTCCAGAGCCTGCCTCGCTTCCGCAAGGCCGATGCTGAGAGAGACTGCCTTCATCGTTTTTTTCTGCAGCTTGTCCTTGATCTGCTGATATTCACGCAGCAGCCCCTGAGCCAGCAAGGCCTTGAGACTGGCCGAATCCTCGGGAAAAGCACGGTTCAGCTGCTCCAGCGACACCTCACCCCGCTGCTTGACGAAATCCAGCATACGCTGCTCCCCTTCCGTCTGCGGAGCCGCTGCGAATAGCACGCCATGCTGATGCTGCTCCTGCACCGAGCTCTCACCGGGATCGGCGAGAGCTACATACCGCTCCGCCTTTCCTTTCAGGGCCGTCGGCAGCATGGATTGCAGAACGGTAATCTGCCTGCAGGCATAGCGCTCCTTCATCCACACACTCAGCTCCACGAGCTCCCGGGACAATGGAGGGGAGAAGTCGAGCACCTCCCCAATCTCCTTGATCCGGGACGTCTCCACCTCCGATCTCAGATGCAGCGAGACCACGAACCCTTGAAGCGTCCGATTGCCAAACGGCACCCCGACCCGGCTGCCAACATCCACCCAAGGGCTCAGCCGCTTGGGGATCAAATAGTCAAAGGGCCGGTCTGTATCCTTGGACGGCACATCAACAATCACCTTGGCTACTTCCATGATTCCGCCTCCTTGACTGGAATCCTTTCCGCCGCAAGCAGAAGCAGCTGCACCGCAACCTCCTCCTTGGTCATGAATGGCAGGTCACGGACCAGTCCGTCCGCATTATAGATCTGCACCTTATTGCTATCGGCACCAAAGCCTGCCCCGGCTACGGTCACATCATTAGCAACGATAAGATCACACTGCTTGCGCCGCAGCTTGTCCAGTGCATGAGCTTCCACATGATCTGTTTCCGCCGCAAAGCCGATGAGCAGCTGGGAGGTCTTGCGTTGACCCAGCGTTTCCAAAATATCGTCGGTCTTCACGAGTGTCAGGCTGAGCGTATCCCCATTCTTCTTAATCTTTACGGGGGCCTCCTGCTCCGGCCGGTAATCGGCCACGGCCGCAGCCTTGATGACTATGTCACTGTCCGTAAATTCCGACATGACCCTGTCGTACATGTCCTTCGCCGATTCCACGCGCTGCACGGTGACTCCCTCCGGAAGCGGCGCGTCAGTACGGGCAGCAATGAGTACAACCTCAGCCCCCATGTCACGAGCCGCTTTGGCGATAGCAAACCCCATTTTGCCGGAGGAGTCATTCGTAATATAGCGGACGGGATCGATCCGCTCTACCGTGCCGCCTGCCGTGACCAGCACTTTTTTGCCGGACAGGACGCCGCGGCCTGCTCTGACAGCCTCATGCCCCTGACCCTTGGCCACTCTTCTCTCAACAGCCCCGCTCTGTTGATCATCACGCTCCTCGAAAAAGCGCTCCACTACCTGTACGATGCTTTCGGGCTCCTCCATCCTGCCCTTCCCGACATAGCCGCAGGCCAGCAGCCCTTCGCCCGGCTCAATCATTCCCACGCCGCGGGATACCAGGGTATTCATGTTCGCGACGACCGCAGGGTGGGTGTACATGTGCACGTTCATCGCGGGAGACACCATGATTGGCGCCGTCGTTGCCAGCAGAGTTGTTGTCAGCATATCATCACCCAGGCCAAGGGCCATTTTGGCGATGCTGTTAGCTGTGGCAGGCGCAATGAGCACCAGATCCGCTTTATCCGCAAGATCGATATGGGAGACGACCGAAGGATCTCTTTCATCAAACGTATCGCTGTAGACCGGGTTTTTGGAAAGCGACTGCAGGGTCAGCTCGGTAATGAACTGCTTGGCTGACTCTGTCATGATGACATGCACGTCCGCCCCCTTCTGAACCAGCTTGCTGCACAAGGCCGCCGCCTTGTACGCGGCAATGCCTCCCGTCACCCCAAGCACAATGACCTTACCTTTTAACATGCTGCTCCCTCCCAGGCTTGTATTGAAACAACAAAGAAGCAACTGACATGCCGCCAAAGCTGCTTCTTCTCAAAAAAATAACAACCTTGCGGTTGTCACATTTTTGGATCATACCTATAAAGCTGTTGGGGAAGAATTAATCTTCGCCCTTCTCCACCCGAACCAGGTCTCCGTAAATTTCTTCAAGCGCCACACCAACATACTTGTGGGATTTCGGATTACTCAGCTCGGTAGTCTGTCCTTCACGAAGCTGGCGGGCACGGCGGGAAGCCGCGACAACGAGCGAGTATTTGCTGTCTACTTTGTTCATCATTTCATCAATGGAAGGATAAAGCATCGTTCCAACACCCCTGTTCTCTTGATTTCTATAAGCTGGCCGGACTGGCTAGGCTCTCACCTTACAATGCTCGGCAATAATGATAGATTCTATTCTCTTGCAGGCCTGATTGATCTCGTCATTCACTACGGCATAGTCATAGTGACGGATCAGGTCCAGCTCATCTACAGCGACAGACATGCGGTGATCGATGACGGCCTGGCTCTCGGTACCACGGCCGACAATCCGATCCTTCAGCTCATCCAGTGAAGGCGGAGTCAGGAAAATAAAGATGCCGTCAGGGAACTTCTCCTTCACCTTCAGCGCACCCTGAACCTCAATCTCAAGAATAATATCCTTGCCCTTCGCGAGGGTTTCTTCTACGAAATCACGCGGTGTACCGTAATAGTTGCCCACGTATTCCGCATATTCCAGAAGCTGGTCATGCTCAATCATAGAGAGAAACTGCTCCCGGTCCTTGAAAAAATAGTTCGTGCCATCCACCTCACCCAGCCTCGGCTGGCGTGTGGTGGCAGACACTGAATAGATCAATTCCGGCATGCGGGTGCGCAACGCGCTGCATACCGTACCCTTACCTACGCCGGACGGACCGGACAGTACAATTAACAATCCCTTTGTAGACATAATACTCCCCATCTTTATTCGTCGTTGTCATCATCTTTACTGGACAATCGGTGGGCCACCGTCTCCGGCTGTACGGCTGACAGGATGACATGATCGCTGTCCGTAATAATAACGGCTCTCGTACGGCGGCCGTATGTAGCATCAATCAGCATGTGGCGGTCTCTGGCTTCCTGAATAATTCTCTTGATCGGCGCGGACTCCGGACTCACGATAGAAATAATACGGTTGGCTGATACAATGTTTCCGAAGCCGATATTAATCAATTTGATGGCCATAATGCGATTGCTCCCCCTAACACTTGACTGCATTCTCCGGACAGGCCGGACTGGTTATTCTATATTGGCGGCTTGTTCGCGTATCTTCTCCAGCTCCGCCTTCAGTTCGACCACGTGCTGGGTCATAGCAAGGTGATTGGCCTTGGATCCGATCGTGTTCACTTCCCTGTTCATTTCCTGAATCAGAAAATCCAGCTTTCTGCCGATGGGACCGGCAGCTTGAAGAAGCTGCTCCGCCTGATCCAGGTGACTTCTCAGCCGGGTCAATTCCTCTTCTACGTTGGACTTCTCCGCAAACAGCGCCAATTCCATCCCGAAAGCAGCGGTTGGAAAAGCAGGCTCATCCTGTGTCAGGCTCTCCAGGCGCTGCCGCAGACGGAGGCGATACTCCTCGGTTACCCGCGGAGCCAGAGCCTCCAGCTCGGAATGCAGGGCAGATATGCGATCCAGCCTGAGAAGGATATCCTCGGCGAGAAAGGCGCCTTCCTGACTTCTCATGGCGAGCAACTCATCCAGCGCCAGGTTCAGGCCTTCACACAGCAGGTCGCGCCATTGCTCACGCTTCTCCTCGCCCGGCTGCTCAACGCCTGTCATCAGTACATCCGGCAGCGACAGCAGATCCTGCACAGTCAGCTTACCTTCAGCGCCGTATGTACCCAGCTCTTCTGCCGCCTTCAAATAGGACTGCACCATGGCATGATTAAGCGCCGCCGTGGCCTGACCGGCGTCGCTCACTTTATTCATGTAAACATCAATCCGGCCGCGGTGTATACGGGACTGAATAACTCTCTTCAGCGCATCCTCGTGACAGGACCACTCCCGCGGCATCCGGTACAGCACCTCGCAGTACCGGTGATTGACAGATTTAACTTCGATCGTAATTCTATATCCTTCAAAAGCTACGGCCGACTGGCCGAATCCGGTCATGCTCAATGACATCGGAATCACATCCATTGATCTATTGTAATAGATAATCTTTAATGAGACAAGGGGGATAACGAACGCCCGGATAACTCCCAGACATATTGCGTAAGCTGCACGGTCATATCATAGAACATAAACGGGGTCATCAGATAAATGCCATTGAAATGCTCGACAGCCGTTGTCAGCAGCTCCATCGCAATCTGGACTCCCATCGCCCGGCCTTCCTCGCCCTCCAGGCCGGCCATCCGGCTCCGTACCTGCTCCGACAGCTGGATTCCCGGCACCTCATTGTGCAGGTACTCGGCATTCCGTCCGCTCGCAAGCGGCATCACTCCCACAAAAATCGGAATATCCAGATGCTTCGTCGCTTCCTTCATTCTTACAATTAATTCCGCATCATATACCGGCTGCGTCATAATGTAGTCTGCACCACTCGCAATTTTCTTCTCCAGACGCTGCACGGCCTTATCGAGATGCTTCACATTGGGATTGAAGGCCGCTCCGACAACAAAGCCGGCTTTCTGCTTCAACGGCTTGCCGGAGAAGGCAACCCCTTCATTGAGCTGCTTAATCATCCGGATGATCTCGAAGGAGGTCAGGTCATAGACAGAGCTTGCTCCTGGAAGATCGCCGAATTTGGCAGGATCTCCCGTCACGGCCAGCACATGATCAATGCCCAGTGCATCAAAGCCCATCATATGGGACTGGGTGCCGATCAGGTTGCGGTCCCGGCACGCGATATGAATCAGCGGCCGGAGTCCGACCTGCGACTGCACCAGGTGACCCAGCGCCATATTGCTCATCCGGGTCACAGCAAGCGAATTATCAGCCAGTGTCAGGGCATCCGCACCCGCACGCTTCAGCGCTTCCGCCCCCTTCATAAACTTGCCGATGTCCAGATCACGCGGCGGATCCAGCTCCACAATGACCGTATGACGTTCCCGAACCAGGTCAACAAGGGTCGGCTCGCCGCCCGGCTGCTTGGAAGCCGGCTCCTGCTTCTCGTGAATGACGATTCGCTCTTCCGCTTCCTCCAATACAGGCAGAGGCATCGGCTGATATCCTTGCAGCGCCGCTGATATTTGCGCAATATGCTCCGGTGTTGTACCGCAGCAGCCGCCAATCAGCCGGGCTCCCATGTCCGCAAACCGAAGCGCCATCTGCCCGAAATATTCAGGACTTGCGCCGTAGCGGTATTCCCCGTCCACATAATCCGCAATACCCGCGTTCGGATATACAGAGGCAGGCAGGCTTCGAACATGCTGCAGCGTTTCCAGTGCCCGGGCAAGACCGTTCGGTCCCGTCCGGCAGTTAAAGCCGAATACATCCGCACCGGCTTGCTTCACAATTCGAAAAGCGTCGGCCATCGTGTAGCCGTCCAGTGTCCGGGCAATGTCCTCGACCGCAAACTGGGCGATGACCGGCAGTTCGCTGTTTTTTCGGACCAGCGACAAGGCGATCAGCATTTCCTCTACATCATAAAAGGTTTCCAGCAGCAGGCCGTCTACTCCTTCCGTAAGCTGAGCATGAATCTGCTGCTCGAAATGCCGCTTCAGCTCCTCGGAAGAGATGTTGTTACGCTTGCCGCCGCGAATCGACCCTACAGCTCCGACAACATATCCCTGCGGTCCAGCCGCTTCCCGGGCAATGCGGACCCCGGCACGGTTAATCTCCTCGACCTTGCCCTCCAGCCCGTATTTGGACAGCTTGTCATAGTTGGCGGAGAACGTGTTGCTCTCCAGCACGTCCGATCCGGCCTTCATGTACTGCTTGTGCACATCCCTGATGACCTCCGGGGCTGTTAAATTCAGCTCCTCGTAGGAAATGCCGACCGGAAAGCCCTTTTGGTACAAAAAGGTTCCCATTGCCCCATCTCCGATCAGGACTTGATCGGCCATCGCTTTACGCAAATCCGGTTTCATTCCGTACGCTCCCCCCGCCAAACAATATTTTCAAATAAATGTATCATACTTGATATTCAAAGATAAAGAGACCAACATACGGTAAAGAGACAAAAAGAGGACCGTCGCCGGCCCTCTCCTGAATGTTAAACTAGTCGACATTCCCTTCAAATACAAACGCTGCAGGTCCTGTCATAAATACATGGTTGCTGTCCTCATCCCACTCAATAAACAGGTCGCCGCCCTTCAGGGATACCGTAGCTGCGCGGTCACTGGTCCCATTCAATACGGAGGAAACCAGTGTGGCGCAGGCTCCGGTCCCGCAGGCCAGTGTTGGACCGGCTCCGCGCTCCCAGACACGCATATCGATATAATCGCGGCGCTGAACGGTTGCAAACTCGACATTGATCTTCTTCGGGAACAGCGGGTGCGTCTCCAGCAGCGGCCCCCAGGTGCTCAGGTCGAAGCCGACCGCATCATCCACATAAATAACGCAATGCGGATTGCCCATGGATACCGCTGTAAAGCGGAACGCCTGACCGCCGACCTCGACCGGATGATGAATGACCGGATTGGCGTCTACTGTTGTCGGAACCTGAAGACCCTCCAGCACCGGCGCTCCCATATCGACGCGAACCGTCTTCACCTTGCCGTCTTCCAGCTGCAGCGTAAGCGGCTGCACACCGGCACCCAGCGTCTCGATCGTTATCTCTTCCTGCGAGATGTAGCCCTTGTCATACACATACTTGGCTACACAACGGATGGCATTGCCACACTGCTCGGCTTCGCTGCCGTCCGAGTTCATAATGCGCATCTTAAAATCTGCCACCTCGGAAGGCAGTATATATACAAGCCCGTCGGCTCCAATTCCAAAAAAACGGCTGCACAGCTCAATCGCACGCTCTGAAGCATCCGCAGGCAGTTCCTGTTCTCCATAAACTACAATAAAATCATTTCCAAGGCCATGCATCTTCGTAAATTCCATGTCTGTTATTTCTCCCTTCTACGGCTGCTTGTTCTCAGCATACCGCAGAAGGGACAGATGTGAAATTTACTTTATGCTGAAAGGTTTGCACTTTTCATCATGCTTCTGCGGCTCCGGTTCTTCCGGCCGCCCCAGACGCTGCCTGCTCCCATCAGGAAGGTCGGAATGCCTGCAGCGACAAGCGTGACCGCCCACTCCCGAAGGCCGAGAGGCACTGTCTTGAAGATCGGCTGCAGCATTTCAATATACATAACGCCGAGCAGCAGCAGGACGGAGGAGAGAACGGCAAGAACGAGATATTTGTTCTGCAGCGGGTTTCGGTGAAAGATGGAGCGCGAGCTCCGGCAATCAAATACATGGATGAGCTGCGCCATAACCAGGGTGGCGAAGGCCACCGACTGGGCTTTCGCCAGCTGTCCCGGAGAGTCAGGGGCATGGCTCAACGTGAGCCAGAAGGCGCCCAGTGTGCACAAGCCGATCAGAATACCGCGGCTGATAATCTTCCAGCCCAGCCGCCGGGCGAAGATGTTCTCCTTCGCGCCGCGCGGCTTGTGCTCCATCAGATCCTTCTCCGGCTGATCCACCCCGAGCGCCATGGCCGGCAGACCATCGGTCACGAGATTGACCCACAGAATCTGAATCGGCACCAGCGGCAGCGGCAGACCCATCATCATCGCAAAGAACATCGTCAGAATTTCGCCCACATTGGATGCCAGCAAGTATCTTATAAACTTACGGATGTTCTCATAGATGCTCCGCCCTTCCTCAATAGCGGCCACGATCGTCGAGAAGTTGTCGTCACTGAGCACCAGCGCCGACGCCTCCTTGGTCACATCCGTTCCGGTAATGCCCATGGAAATGCCGATGTCTGCCGCCTTGATCGCCGGAGCGTCGTTAACGCCGTCCCCGGTCATGGCTACCACATGTCCCTTGCGCTGCAGCGACTTAACAATCCGCAGCTTGTGCTCCGGCGAGACCCGCGCATAGACGTAGGTGTGGTCCACCTTCGCATCGAGCTCCTGATCGTCCATTCTTGACAGCTCTTGTCCCGTCATGGACAAGCCGCCGCGCGGGATGATCCCCAGCTGGGCAGCAATCGCTTCTGCTGTCGTCCGATGATCTCCCGTGATCATGACGGTCTTGATCCCCGCCCGGCGGCAGACAGCAATCGCATCCCGAACCTCTCGCCTTGGCGGATCGATCATGCCTGTCAGTCCGGCGAACACAAGCTGGCATTCCGCTTCCTTCTCGGTATCCGGCTTGTCATAAGACCGGAGATCCCGGTAAGCGAGGCCCAGCACGCGCAGCGCATCGCCAGCCATACCCTCGTTGGCTGCCAGCACCTTTTGCTTCAGGGTTCCGGTCAGCGGCACGACATTGCCATCCCACAATATATACGCACAGGCATCCAGCAGGACATCCGGCGCCCCCTTGGTGTAGATGAGCCTTCCGCCCTGATGACTGACCAGAACCGACATCAGCTTCCGCTCCGAGTCGAAAGGAAATTCCCGTTCCCGCTGATACAGCCCGGAAAGAGTCGAGCTGCTCATGCCCATTTTGCTGGCGAGCGCCAGCAGCGCTCCCTCGGTTGGATCCCCCTTCAGCTCCCAGGTGGAATCGCTCTTTGCACCGCTGCCTCCGGCGTCTTTGGCTGCTTTCTTTTTCCCCCTGCTGTCTTCCGGCTTCACTTCCTGAATTTCAGCATTGTTGCACAATACGCTAATTTGAAGCAGCCGCCGCAGCGCCGGCTCCTTACTCAGCTCCACTGGCTTCGCGGCCTTCAGAATCTGTCCCTGCGGCTCATAGCCCTGGCCGGTGACCTCCATCATCCCGCCGCCGGTCCAGACACGGGTCACAGTCATTTTGTTCTGGGTGAGCGTGCCTGTCTTGTCAGAGCAGATGACGGAGGCGCAGCCGAGGGTTTCGACCGAAGGCAGCTTCCGCACGATCGCCTTGCGCTTGATCATCCGCTGGACCCCGAGCGCCAGCGCGATCGTTACAATGGCTGGCAGCCCTTCCGGGATGGCAGCTACCGCCAGGCTGACCCCTGCCAGGAACATGCCGGCAGCCGGCTGTCCGTGCAAAATACCGGCCACGACCACCATAACCGTCAATGCCAGTGAAACACCAATCAATATTTTCCCCAGCTGCTCCAGGCGATGCTGCAGCGGAGTTGCCTGGGACTCGGTGCTCTGAATAAGATCGGCAATCTTCCCCATTTCGGTGTTCATGCCCGTGCAGATGACGATTCCTTTGGCGGTTCCGCGCGTGACCATTGTGCCCATGTAGCCGGTGTTTTTGCGGTCACCTAAAGGAACATCCTCCCCTTCAATCGGCTCGGCATGCTTATTCACTGGCAGGGATTCCCCGGTCAGCGCCGACTCCTCGACACTGCAGCTGCTGCTTTCCAGCCACCGGACGTCTGCAGGAATGCGGTCGCCGCTCTCCACCAGGATCATATCCCCGGGCACCAGCAGCTTTGCCGCAATATGCACGACTTTTCCGTCTCGGATCACCTTCGCTCCCGGCGCGGACAGCTGCTTCAAGGCGCGCAGCGAACGCTCCGCCCGGAATTCCTGCACAAACCCAAGGACGGCATTGATCATAATGATTGCGACAATCGTTACCGCATCCAAGTACTCCCCGAGCATTCCCGACACGAGAGTGGCTCCTAGCAGCACCAGCACCATAAAATCCTTGAACTGGTTCAGAAACAGCGTGAACGGAGAGATTTTCACTCCCTCCGACAGCTCGTTAAAGCCGCTTTCCTTCCGCCGCTTCTCTACTTCCTCCTCGGTAAGGCCCTGCTGCGGATGAACCTGCATCATCTGCTGCAGCTCGCTCGTATCCATCTGGTGCCATTGCTTTTGTTCCATGCTTCCTTTCCCTCCCGGTTGTTACACATTTCCGGCGGACGACAGCTTTTCCACCTTTCTTCTGAAATGTATTCGGACAGGTCTGCAATTATCACCCGCCATTAGCTCTTAAGTTTTGGCCGGAAATTTTGTATCATAGAGAAGAACGCCGCCGGTGATGGCGACTTCAGAAGAGGAGAATACACTATGGCATTGGACGGTATCGTAACCCGGGCGATTGTGCAGGAGCTTCAAGGCTGCATCGGCGCCCGGATCAATAAAATATATCAGCCCGGGGAGAGAGACATCGTGCTGCACCTCCGGACACAACGCGGAAACGTCAAGCTTCTGCTGTCGGCGAACCCCACTTATCCGCGGGTGCATCTGACTCAGGAAACCTTTGTGAACCCGGTGGAGGCGCCCATGTTCTGCATGCTGATGCGCAAGCACTGTGAGAGCGGCACGATCGAGGAGATCAGTCAGATTGGCATGGAGCGCATCATCCACATCAAGATCAGGCAGCGCGATGAGCTGGGGGATGTGTCCAGCAAGGTCATTATCGTGGAGCTGATGGGAAGGCACAGCAATATTATATTGGCAGATCCGGCCTCGGGAAATATCCTGGACGGCATCCATCATGTAACCCCCGCGATCAGCAGCTACCGGATCATCATGCCCGGCTTCAGCTACACCGAGCCGCCGCAGCAGCATAAGCACCATCCCCTGGAGATCGGAGCAGACGCCTTTGCCTCTGCTTTCCGCGAGGCCCAGGAGGAGAATGTCACCTCCTGGATCGTTCAAGCCTTCAGTGGTTTCAGCCCGCTGGCCGCGCAGGAGGTTGTGCATCGTGCCGGCTTGCCGGCAGACGCCAAGCTGAATCGCGAGGACGGACAGGCTGAAGCGCTGTGGAACGCTTTTTCCGGGCTTGCAGCGTCCATTTCTCAGCACGACTACACCCCGGTTACCGGAGACAACGACAAGGGCAAGACGGTGTTCTCGGTCATTCCTCTAACCTTCCTGCCGGGACCACTTCAGGAGTATGACAGCATCAGCAGCTGTCTGGAGGATTATTACGGGGAGAAAGCCCAGCGGGACGCGGTAAAGCAGAAGGTCAGCGACCTGCTGCGGTTTTTGCAGAATGAGCGGACGAAGAATATCAAGAAGCTGGATTATTTGAAAAAGGATCTGGAGGAAGCGCAGGATGCCGATCATTACCGGATTTCCGGAGAGCTTCTGTTTGCGAATCTGCATCAGCTGAGTAAGGGAGACAAGAAGGCTGAGCTGGTCAACTTCTACGATGAGGAGCAGAAGACAATCACGATTCCTCTGGACCCACTGCTCTCTCCCTCAGACAATGCCCAGCGCTACTTCAAGAAATATAACAAGTACAAAAACAGCCTGGCGGTCATCGAGGAGCAAAGTGATAAAACCCATCAGGAAATCGCTTATCTTGACAGCCTGCTGCAGCAGCTGGCTCACGCCTCTCTCAACGACATTGACGAAATCCGGGAGGAGCTCATTCAGCAAGGTTATCTGAGAGACCGCGGACGCAAGGTCAAGAAGAAGAAAAAGAATGATAAGCCGACCCTGCACGTCTACACCTCCTCCGAGGGCATCGAGCTGTATGTCGGCAAAAACAATCTGCAGAACGAATATGTAACGAACCGGCTGGCGTCTTCCAACGACACCTGGCTGCACACAAAGGATATTCCGGGCTCGCATGTGGTCATCCGAAGCGACTCCTTCAGTGAGGACACACTGCAGGAAGCGGCTCAGCTGGCGGCTTACCACAGCCAGGCCAAAGAATCCAGCAGTGTTCCGGTCGATTATACTCTGATTCGGCACGTCCGCAAGCCCAATGGCTCCAAGCCGGGCTTCGTCATTTATGACCACCAGAAGACGCTGTTCGTAACGCCGGATGAGAAGCTGATCCGCAGCCTTCCGGTCACGATCAAGAATCAGCGAAGCTGAGCTGCCTTCCCGCCAGTCTTGATACCAACCCTCAAAAAAAGCTGTGCCTGCACCGGGTATCCCCCGAAATCAGGCACAGCTTTTTTACTGGAATGAGGCTCCGCCTCGACGGCACACAGCTTGAAGCTGATTAAGCACCGATACAGGAACCGTCTTAGAACCGAGGTCTCCGTGAAAGACAATACCCTGGCGCTCCCCATGATAATCCGAGCCTCCCGTCAGAATGAGTCCTCTCTCCTCCCCCATCCGGCGGTACCGTTCTTCTTCCTGAGCACCATGGTCCGCATGATACACCTCGATCCCGTCAAACCCTCCTTCGGCAAGCAAAGCTTGAACGAGGGCGTCCTCCCCGTACAAGCCAGGATGCGCCAGCACGGCTGCTCCGCCTGCTTCCGTAATCCATGCACAGGCCTCTGCCGGTGTAATTCTAGGCTGGGGTGCATAGCCCGGCTTGCCCTGAGCCAGATAACGGTCAAAGGCGTCCCGCAGATCCTGTGCGTATCCTTTGGCCACTAATACATCAGCGATATGCGGCCGGCCAACGCTCTCATCAGGCTTCAGTTCACGGCCCAAGCCGGAAATGACCTCCTCCATCGTGATGCTCATACCGAGGCTGTTCAGCCGGCGGATGATCATGTGGTTCCGCGCTTCGCGGGTATCCCTCAGCCGGCGAAGCCGCTCTCCCAGGAGCTCGTCGCGATGATTTATATAATAACCGAGCACGTGAATATCCTTGCCGCCGGCCTGGGTACTGATTTCTACGCCGGGAACGACAAGGATTCCGGTGGGCGCGGCCTCCAGCGCCTCCTGCACGCCTGCTACCGTATCGTGATCGGTAATGGCCACGGCGGCAAGTCCCTTTTTCCTCGCGAGAGAAACTTGTTCTGACGGGCTGTTCATCCCATCCGAAGCGGTCGTGTGACTATGTAGATCACATGCTCCTTGGCGATCATGATGCTGCATCTCTCTTCACTCCCTTATGGTTCATTTATAGCATCAAATCGTGCGTTTTATCCAGCTTCATTGTACCGGACAAGCATCCCCAAGCACAAAAAAAGAGCATTCGCGCGGCTTCAGGCACGTCTGCTCTTATTTGCGTTTGCGGCTGTTCTTGACCAGGGTCATCCGGCGGGAGTGACGCAGCCAGGAATAATACGACTTCAGATCCCGAAGCTCAATCGTTTCGGACATCCGGCCGAGAAAGGTAACGATAATCATCTGGTGCAGCGGATTTCCAATCAAATCCCGTTCATGCTCCAGCTCCGAGAATTCAGCCACCATGACAAGATCCTCATCGATCAAATACACATCCTGCTCGTTCTTGTAATACGGCGTAATCCGGTTCTGCTTCAGGCATTCCCACATCCAGGCCCCGATCTCCTCCTGCTGTGCTCCTTCGGCCTTCAGCCGTTCCTCGTACCGCTGCCGTGCATGATGCGTGATGACAATATCCGCTATTTTCTTATCATTCAATGTGATATAGAAGGGCTCGTACGTACTCCAGCGCTCCGTGCCTTTATCTCTCATCCATGATCATCTCCCACCATATGGGTCTTTCTATCTATGTATATATACCCAACATATTACAACATTCCTCATATCCGCACAAGAAGATAAACTTTTTTAGATATGAATATATGTTTCAGGATTCAAAAAAAGCGGCCGTATCGGCCGCTTCACCCTGCTCACCTGCTTGCTTACACCCCGTAAAACTGCGTTTTATCCGGTGTCTTGCTGCTATATTCCTTCTTGATCTCATTCCGGTACGAGCGCTCAATCTTGCGCACATAGGACAGCCGCCGAACGTTACGTGCCGTCTCCTCCGCACGGTCTGCATTGACGTACATGACGACATACTGCATGCGGCGGGAAATATAATGAACGCTCCCATACTTCTCCAGATTTCTAGCTGCTTTAATATCACTCACCCATATAATAAAGCCTGTTCGTTCCGCCAGCATGAATACCCATCGCCTCGCTCTCTTCAACTATTGTGCCGCTATTTATCCACACTGACAGCCGCCACCGCTGCCACAGCCCTTCTTCGGCAGCGGATCGTTGCTCGGAACCTTGATGCTGTCTGATACGGAAAAGGCAATGGTCTCCGACATGCTGTGCAGCAGCTCATCCAGATTCTTCTCTGCCAGCTTAAATCGAGCAACCTCCTCAATTCCCTCCAGCTTCGCCTCCACCGCGCTGACCTGCTCCTTCGCTTCATGATAATTCGGATGGAAGTGCCCGAAGCGCTCCGTTTCCTCAAAAAGCTCCTTCTTCGCCTGAAGCTCCCTCACCAGTGCCTTCACATCCGGATGATTCTCCACAGCCTGCTTCCAATATAGATAGTCCGCCACTTCCACGGACGCATTAATCATATCACCCAATTGATAGGCGTAGGTGAGCACCTCGGCCATATCGACCGTGTTTAATTCCGATACGCTCATGAACTCATCCCACTTCTGTTATAGATTTACCGGCTTCAAGTAAAGCCGGCTCCTATTATCATAGCATATCAGGCGCTTCTTAAGAAGGGGAAATGCACCGCAGCTCAAAGATTCAAGCACCGCTGAAAAGCCGCTTGGCAGCCTGCTTCATCCTCAAGAGATGTATCGTTCTGCTGCATTACTCGCATGAGAGGGGCAGCAAAATACGCAATCTCGGCCAGTCCTCCGCCCCAAGCACGACACGCCGGGGCGCAGCCGATCCCTGTTCGTATAGCAGGCCCGCCATTTTCCACGGCGCAGGCTCGTGCTGCAGCGGTATGAACCGGACCACGCTTTCTGCTGCCCCTAGCTCCAGCGCCATACGCCAGCCCAGCGCCGTCTCCATAAGCTTCTCCGCCGTGGATCTATGGTATGACCGCAGCTCGCGGGTCCAGGAACGGGGGATGTCTTTGAGACCCGGAAAGAGGGCATCGGCATCAGGAACATTGAAATCCGGCTCCAATCTCTCCACAAGGTGGTCGTGGTGAATGAGGCCCTTCTGCAGAGCAAAACCGCGGGTATGTAAATTCTTCGTGATCCCAGCTTGTTCCGGCGCTGCACTCTGCCCTGCAGCTTTTGAACAGTGCAGCTTCTCGAGGTCTGCACTGGATTCAGGGGATGCCGCGACGTCTGATTGTCCCCATAGCTGCACAGCATCCGCCACTGACTCTGGAATGCCCGATAAGGAATAGCGCGTAAGGCCGTTCAGCATCTCCCCGGCAGAATAGCCTTGACGCGCTGCAGTCTGCAGAGATTCCCGGGTCAGCCGGTATGTGGTGATCCGGTCCTCCGACAGCCGTTCGGCGCAGCGCGCGACATCCCAATGCACAGACAACGGCGCATCGGGCAGCACAAGAATGTCTCCATCCGGCTGAACATACAGACATGGCTGGATGGAAAGCGAGCTTTCGTCGATCGGGCCTCGGGGCGGCGACAGTAGAGCGTGACCAGGCAGCCGTAAGGAAAGCCATGGCCTTCCCTGCTCGCATTGCCCTATATCCGCCCAGCCGGCTGCGGCCATAAAATTCATCCACGCCTGGGCTCCGGCTGTAACCGACTCCATGGCTGCAGGCTTAGCCTGGAAGCCCGCAATGGACGCCACCAGCACGTCTCCCTTTATCCAGGCATGAGGTGAGAGTTTGCTACAACAAAGCAGCCTTCTGAAATGCTGAAGAGGCACGGATGGTGCACCGTACCGATTCAGCACCTGCTGAAAAATCAGGGCATGCATACTTTCCTCCGGCAAGGCGAGCCAGGCGCGTACGGCTTTAGAATCCAGTCTGAGGCTTCCCGCCTGTTCCCGCACAAGGCCGAGTGTGAGCAGCAAATCGAGCAGCACCGCGGCCACAGGCGGGTACAAGTCTAGATGCTGATCAGACACGCCAAGGGCATAAACATGCTCCGGCTGCAAGCCCGTCTTCAGTCTGTTCAGCTTTTGCAGCTGCCTTTTGTGAATCGTGCCCCTGGCGGTCAGCTCGAGACCTCCCTCCTGGTGCAGAAAGAGCAGCGCCTGCAGCACGTCCCGGGGGAGTCCCGGAGCAGCCTCCTGCTTCAAGGCAGGCTCTGCAGCCGCATAAATTTCAGGGGGCAGCTCATAGAACTGCTCCTGAAGCGCTGCAAGATGATTTTCGGGGATGTAGAACCAGCGCTCTCCCCATGCTTTTGGAGCCGAGTGAAGCTCGCCGCTACGCACGAGCCCGGTTACAGCAGCCAGCACCTCCGCTCCGCTAAGCGGCGGCACGGACAAGGCCGACAGCTCGGCATCATCAAACGGCTGTCCGGCAAAGCACTGCCACACCCGGGTAAGCACCTGAGTCTCAGCTTCTTGCAGCACGGGTCTTGTTGTATGGGGAAGTTCATCTCGGTTCATATGAGCTCCCCCTCCTCTCGAGCGTTCCATTGCACATCCGCACCGCAGAGAGCATCCCCGTTCTGCGTTACGTATTCATATCCTTGTTCGATCAGAAACATTCGCCGGCGAATTGCAAACTCTTCTTCCCGGCTGTCCTTCGTCACCAGATGGTAGAAGGAGGCGCGGGCGCCGTTTTTTTTGGGACGCAAAATTCTCCCCAGTCGCTGCGCCTCCTCCTGCCGTGAGCCGTAGCTGCCAGACACCTCCAAAGCGACCGAGGCATCCGGCAGGTCCACCGCAAAATTCGCCACCTTGGATACGGCCAGTACCGGTATAGAGCCATCTCGAAAGGCGTCATACAGCCGTTCTCGTTCCGCCCGATTCGTGCTCCCGGTGATCAAGGGAACATTCAGCGCCTCTGCCATGCTCTGAAGCTGCTTCACATATTGACCGATAATTAACATCTGCTCCCCGGCATGACGGGATAGCAGTCTCTTCGCTGCAGCTGTCTTGGCCGGATTTTCGGAGGCCAGCCTGTACTGCTCTCTTTTTCCAGCCCTATAGTAGGCAGGCTTGAGAGAATCCGGCAGCGACACCTTCAGCTCTACGCAATCCGCCGAAGCAATCCAGCCCTTCTCCTCCAGCCTTTTCCAGGGCATTACATATCGCTTGGGGCCGATGAGCGAAAAGACATCCTGCTCTCTTCCATCCTCACGAATCAGCGTAGCAGTCAATCCAAGGCGGCGTGTAGCCTGAATGTCGGCAGCAGCGCGGAATACCGGAGCCGGAAGCAAATGCACCTCGTCATAAATAATCAATCCCCAGCTGCGCTCGCTGAACAGATTGACAGGCTGAGGCGCCTCTGCTCCCTTGCGGTGCGTCAGCATCTGATAAGTCGCCACCGTAACCGGCCCTACCTTTTTCCGCTGTCCGGTGTACTCGCCAATCTCCTCCTGCTGAAGCGTTGTCCGGGTTACCAGCTCGTTGATCCATTGGGCTACCGATGTAGAGCTGGAGGTCAAAATTAGCGTCTCGCACTGCAGCTCCATCATGGCACCAAGACCGATCACCGTCTTTCCGGCGCCGCAGGGCAGCACCAACACCCCGCTGCCCCCTGTACCGCCGCCGTTCATAAAGGCACTGACTGCAGCACGCTGATATTCCCGCAGCTGAAAGCCTTCTCCCGTGCAGGAGGGGGACCATTCCAGTCCGAGATGCTGTCCGTCCTCATACCCGGCAAGGTCCAGTACAGGATAGCCGGCGCGAGTCAGCTCCTGCTTCAGCATCCCGCGACGGTGCGATGGAATTTCCACACCCAGTCCGGCTGCGAACACAGCCCCTGCTTCTTTCAGGCATGGCAAGGCACGGATCGCCTCTTCCGTCTGGATATCCTCCAGCGACAGAAGCAGCCAGCTTGTCTTCTGTGGATGACAGGTCAGCCTCAGCTTGCCGAATCTCGACATCAGCTCCTGGATTTCCCCCTGTACGGCGGACGGCACTTCCCAGCGGGAAAGCGGGACCAGGCTCGAAATGACCGCAGCGGGAGACCATCCGGCGGCGGCAGCATTCCACAGCGATAGCGGCGTGATCTGGTAGGTATGAAAAGAAGCCGGGCTCTTCACCAGCTCGCAATAGTGCGACAGTGTGGACTGCGCTTTCTCAAAATCCGGGTGGCCCACCTCCAGCAAAATAGTGCGGTTGCGCTGCACGATACAAGGTCCGGTCTGTGAGGCCGTTTTGTTCGTATTCATAGAATCGCTATGCATGGACGAAGTCTCCTTTCACAAAAAAAGAAGCTCAAGCTCAAATACTCACGAGCTTGAACTTCCCCTAAGCTTAGAATGACCTGATCTCCACGCTTTCATGCATGCTTAATTGGCGCTGCCTTCGGTTCCTTCATGTTCATCCTGATAGGCTTCTGTCATCTGGATAAGCAGCTTCAGGCCCAGAAGCATGGCATCCTCATCAAAATCAAACCTTGGATGATGATGCGGATAGACCGCTCCTTTCGCTTCATTGCCTGCACCGACAAACATAAAGCAGCCTGGAATCTGCTGCAAATAATAAGCGAAATCCTCCGCCGGCATAATCGGCGGTGTCAGCAGCACCTGCTCTCCCCCAAACACCTGAGGAGCGGTCTTAAAGAAGCGCTGGGTTTCCAGCTCATCATTAATAACTGCCGGGTACCCGATGAGGTAGTCAATAACTGCGGTTGTATCGCTGCTGTCAGCAACAGCATGGGCAATTCTCTCAATACGGCTTCGAATAAGCAGGCGAGTCTCCTCATCAAAGGTCCGCACTGTCCCCGTAATCCGGCAGCGGTCAGCGACAACATTTTGCGCCGAGCCGCCCTGGATGGTGCCTATCGTCACGACTGCAGGCTGCAAGGGGTCCACGGACCGGCTCACAATGCTCTGCAGCTGGGTGACGAGCGTTGCCCCGGCCAGCACGGCATCTGCAGTCACATGCGGCATCCCTCCGTGGCCGCCCCGGCCCACCATATCAATGAAGAATTCATCCGCAGCGGCCATAAGCGGACCTGCGGCGCTTGAGGCCATGCCGACCGGCAGCGGCGTCCACAAGTGCAGGCCATATATCACATCGGCTCCCTTTAGTGCACCGGCCTCGATCATGCCCAGCGCACCGCCGGGGCATACTTCTTCTGCCGGCTGGAACAGAAACCGTATCTCTCCGCGAACCTGGTCCTCCATCGATTTAAAATAAGCTGCAGCCGCCAGCAGCATGGACGTATGCCCATCATGGCCGCAGGCATGCATAACCCCCTCCACAGCGGATTTATATTGACATTCCTTTTCATCCTGGATGGGAAGAGCGTCCATATCCGCGCGCAGCACGATGGTGCGGCCGGGCCTGCCACCCTTCAGCACAGCCATCACACCATGTCCGCCCATCCCGGTGCGGGGCTCATAGCCCAGCGCTTCCAGGACAGAAGCTACGAATTGTGCCGTTTTCTCCTCCTGATAGGATACCTCGGGAAACCTATGTAAATATCGGCGCCATTCCACCATCCGCGGAAACAGCGCTTCAGCCTGTTCAGTTCTGATCATTGACAACCACCCTTTCCCCAAGTGTGCTTTTTCGTCCGGCCATTCAGGCCTTCAACGCCTTGCTGTGCATAGAGGAATTGCCTAACGCTGCCGCCCTTAAGTTCATGAACCCTGGGGCCGCATCTTTCTTTGTTAACCATTGTAGCAGAAACCGGGAAGGCCATGCACTTTAAATTGAAGTCGATTCACGGCTCCCCTGGTTACTTTCAGACCTTTCTTTAGGCAGAAAGAAAGACATTTTCGCGCGGCTGGCAGGCTTGCACAAGTGCCGGAAACATACTATCATATTTAAAGACCTTTGTAGGGACTAATTAAGGGGGTTTACAGACGCCATGATTTTCAAAGATACGGGCCTCGACGGCTTGAAGAGTGATTTGGCCTACATGGATGAGAGCGCAGAGAAAGTCGGCTTTATCCGCTGGCAGTGGGAATACTACCGTGCTACATATGATTTCAAAATTGAGGACAGAAAGAACGAAACGGACTACTATCTCCGCATTAATACGCGCGCGATCGAAGGCAAGCTGGAGAAGCCGGATACCGTTCTTCAAATTGAAGCCGTTTACCTGGGCAAGGCTACCTTCCCGCACGGTCTGGAATATGATTCCGCACCTCCTTCAGCCGTGCTGAACATTGCGAACGGAAAGCTGCAGCAGCTCAAAACGCTTCTGGAAGCGTAACGCGATTATTGTATGACTACGCCCAAACCGCAGCCAAAGAGAGGGACGCCGGATTTTCAGCTGTTGATCCTTACCTTGCTGCTGGTGGGATTCGGTTTAATCATGGTGTTCAGCTCCAGCGCAAGCCTTGCTGTCGTTAGCGAAAGGTTCAGCTATGACGCCCTGTATTTTACAAAGCGCCAGCTTGTATTTGCAGCTCTGGGCACCTTCGTCATGCTGATTGCCATGAACATTTCTTACAAGAAATATCGGATATTATTTTTTCCTATGTTCTTTCTGACGCTGATTCTGCTTATACTGGTCATCGTGATCGGCCGCACGACGAACGGTGCATCCAGCTGGTTTAATCTCGGAAATTTAGGAATCCAGCCTACAGAGCTCGCCAAGATAGCCACAATCGGATATTTAGCTGCTCTCATTACCAAGAAGGGGGAGCGCATCCGGCAGTGGAAGGGCGGTTTTTTTCCCGTACTGATTATTGTCGGGGTTGTGGCCGGCTTGATTATGCTGCAGCCGGATCTGGGCTCCACTTTTATTCTGGTCGCCACCTGCGGACTTATTATTTATGCCGGAGGCGCGAGCCTGAAGCATATTACAGCCTGTATTTCGCTGGTTGCTCTGGGACTTGCGCTGACAATCGGGGTTGGCTCTTTGATCAATGCCATCTCGGGCGGACAATCCCAAGCGGACGGCAACTACAAGGTGGGCCGGATTGAAGCATTTCTGAATCCGTTTCAGGACCAATCCGGGGTCGGCTACAATCTGGTGCAGTCCCTGATTGCCATTGGCCAGGGCGGCGTAACGGGAGCCGGCTACGGCGAAGGCGTCCAGAAGCTGCACTACCTGCCTAACCCGTACAACGACTTTATTTTTTCAGTCATCGGGGAAGAGTTCGGCTTTATCGGAACGTCCTTGTTTCTCCTTCTGTACCTGTATTTCATCTGGAGAGGCATTATCGTCTCTCTTCGCTGTCCGGACCCGTTCGGGACATTGACGGGGATCGGTATTATGGGACTCATTGCGATTCAGGCCTTTGTCAATATTGGCGGAGTCACCAACACCATTCCTATTACGGGAGTCACGCTTCCGTTCGTCAGCTATGGCGGCTCTTCCCTGCTCGTGATGATGCTTTCTATCGGCATTGTACTCAGCATTTCCAGGGAAAGCACGCGTCCCGCGAAGGAAGAGCATGTCAAATCTGTACTCAAAAAAGACTACCGGTCTTCCCGGTAGTCTTTTCTTCGTTGCTTCGTTGCGGTATTTCTGCAGTAGTGATTTACTTGGTACGACCTGAATAATCCTCGATCTCATCGTCCTTGAAGGCAACGCCTTCCACCTTGACGTTCACTTCCACCACACGCAGACCCGTCATACTCTCAACTGCTTCCCGAACATTTTGCTGAAGCATCCGGCACACTTCATGGATCGGTGTCTCGTAGAGGACAATAATGCGCAGATCAATGGCCGCCTCAAGCTGGCCAACTTCTACCGTTACCCCCTTCTGCACGTTCTTGCCGCTCAGCCGTTTGGCCCAGCCCTCGGATAAGCCGCCCGACATGGCAGCAATCCCCGGTGTTTCCAAAGCCGCCATCCCGGCGATTTTAGAGACAACGTCATCTGATATCCGAATCAATCCATTATCCAGTTGAAGCTGTTCAGCCATGCCAAAATCCCCCTTCACCTCATTATTCGTTATTGTAAATCCTAACAGGCCTAAAAAGCAAATCTAACCTGGAAAATATATGATCACCGCCCAGTCATCAAGCGCAAAAAAACGCATGCCGGTCTCCTTCCCGAGCATGCGCTTCTATGTATCGCCTGTCACGAGGACAGGCTATTCAGCTTGATTCAAGGCTTCATAGAGAAGAGCCAGATTGCGCTCGAGCTTGCTGATCAACTGCTTGCCTGTTACTTCCGGCAATAGGCCTGCTCTGACCGCAAAATCAACCTCTTTCGAGAATCCGTACATCTGGGTATCCAGCACTTCCTCATAGAGAGGGCAATAACGGGTTGCCAGATTCTCCATCTGCACTTCAATGAGCTTTTGAATTTTATCCGCATCTTCATGAAGAAGACTGATCGCTTTAAGATTCAGCTGTTCCTGTAAATCCGATGAAGTCATGATTTGTCCCCCCTATGTCAAAATCACAGCTCGGTACTATCCCTAATATTAGACGAAAAGTCTTGACAATACAAGGACCAGTTCCTTCAGAACAGGCACACTTCACAAAAAAACATCCCTCCTGGAATCCAGGAAGGATGTCTCTTCGCCGGAGCTTAGTCAGCCACTACGGTAACATTCAGCCCATGCTTGGTAAACACATCAATCATTGCTTGCTTCGCTTCTTCGGCATCCGAGCCATGAACATGAAGCTCGTAGCTCTTGTGACTGACCAATGTCGTAAATAACCCCAAAATGCTCTTGACGTCAATGTACTTATTCTCGGTCTGCAGAACAATGGATGAAGAAAATTGACCTGCGGTTTGAGCAATTTCGACAACGCTTGCATTGTTGTTATTGGACATAGGAATCCCTCCATATCTATAGGGTGGAATCAATGGATTTATTGCTTCTTCATGATACATTGAATCCGTTTTCTTTTGCAACCCATTTTATGCTATTTTAGATTTTCGGGATTCAGGCTCTCGAGCTCCGGAATTACAAACAAGCCGTCTTTCCGGACCAAGACATCGTCGAAGTAAATTTCTCCGCCGCCATACTCCGGACGCTGGATCAGCACCAGATCCCAGTGGATGGACGAGCGGTTGCCGTTATCGGTCACCTCGTAGGCTTGACCTGGCGTGAAGTGCAGGCTGCCGGCAATTTTTTCATCAAACAAAATATCCTTCATCGGATGCAAAATATACGGGTTAAAGCCGATCGCGAATTCCCCGATATAGCGTGCGCCTTCATCGCTGTCCAGAATCTCGTTCAAGCGCGCCGTATCGCTGCCGGTAGCCTCTACAATCTTCCCTTGCTCAAAACGGAAGGTGATATTCTCAAAGGTGACTCCGTTATACAGCGTTGGCGTATTGTATGCAATCGTTCCATTCACGGAATCACGAACCGGAGATGTGTACACCTCGCCGTCCGGAATGTTCTTCTGGCCGGAGCATTTCTCTGCACCGATATTTTTGATCGAGAAGGAAATATCTGTTCCCGGTCCGGTAATACGCACCTTGTCCGTCCGGCGCATAAGCTCAGCGAGCGGGTCCTGGGCACGGTCCATTTTGGAATAGTCCAGGTTGCACACATCGAAGTAAAAGTCCTCAAACGCTTCCGTGCTTGTATTGGCAAGCTGAGCCATGCTCGCGTTCGGATAGCGCAGCACCACCCACTTCGTCCGCTTGACACGCTCTTCGCTATGTACGGGGTGGGAGTAAATGGAGTTATAGAGCTTCATATTCTGCTCCGGCACATCCGCAAGGTCGTTGACATTCTCGCCGGCACGGATCCCGATATAGCAGTCCATCTGCTTCATCCGGGCAAGGTCAAGCTCGGACCAGATCGACAGCTGCTCCTTGGTGGCATGCTTCAGCATAGCCCGCTGTACCGTTTTGTCTGTCAGCTGTACGAAAGGACGTCCTCCTTTGCGGCCTACCTCTTCGACAATCGCATTGAGCAGATCCCGCTCCGAGCCAATCATCTCGATCAGTACATTTTCCCCGGGCTGCATATCGACCGAATAGCCCACCAGATTTTCTGCTAGTTTCTGAATTCTTGGATCACGCATGCTTGATTCCTCCTAAGGTGTAAGTAGCTACGCATCGTCTTGTTCAAATTATATTGAACAATGTTCAATCATTTTGTTATTGTATCACGTTCCTTCTGCTCCGTCAGCCGCTTGCCTGAAATATATTTAGCGGACTGCTGTAAAAGAGAAGCTCACCTCAGATCTCAGCATTTCATCATGTTTCCGTCCTGCTTGATCCTGATAGGTCACTCGCCGCTCTGACAGGAGCTTGACGGGCAGTCCCGTCGAATTTCGCACCGTCACATAGTAAACCGAATTTACTGTGCTTTGGTCCAGCAGCGCCTCCAGCATCCGGCGCTCCTTCTCCCAGATGCCCAGCAGCTTCTTCCGGCCAGCCTCGTCCCCGGTATACAGCTCACCGGCCGGCTCTTCCAGCTCATTCTTCAACTGCTCCATCTGCTGCTGCAAGAGCTCTCGGCAGCGGGTATATGCTGCTTGGGGGTCCAACTCTACCCGCAGCACCCGCGTCCCTCGCGCCGCTCCCAGCTCCTCAGACACATGCTTGTCGGCGCTGCCGATCAAGCTCAGCTCCTGCAGCGGGTTGTAGCCACTCAGCCATGTGCTGTCAGCATATCCTTCCTGCAGCGCCTTCCACGTGCCGCTCTTGTACTCCAGCTTGGCCTGAAACCCGTCTGCGGGATCGCCTGACTGCGCAAAACGCGGAGGACGTTTCTTGTCGCGTCCCTGATTTACCGTCATACTGAGCAGCGTATGGCTCCTCAGCTCTCCCGTATAATGAAGCTCAGCGCTGTACATACCGGTATCCAGGTTCTGAACGGCGCTCCGACCTTCAAAGTGAAGCTGCTCCAGGCCCGCCAAGCCCGCCAGCGTCGTTTGCAGCAGCCCCTCCGGGTCAGAGCCTTGAGGGGTACAACCCTGCATACTCAGGCTGCTGCCAAGAAACAGAAGCAGGCTAATCAAGAGGCCGACACGGTGAATCTTCATCATGAATCAGTCCTTTTTCAAGATGATGTATGATTCATAGGCTGTGTTGCCTCTTCCTTCTTTATGCAATTCATCGTGCAGCCACTCCAGGCCCTAACCTGCCAGAGCAGGCGGCATGAAGTCAATAAAGAGAAATAACCAGCCAAGTGTAACCTCCTTGGCTGGTTATTTCTCTTTGTACACGTTCTTTTCATATGATCGAGGCTATGCTTCAAATAGTATGATCTACTCGGGGACAGCCCCCTCCCGATCAAGATTCATTAATCTCCGGACGATTCGGTCTCTTCCATCATAATCTGGTTTCGGCCGCTGTTCTTGGCTTGATACAGCGCCATGTCAGCCCGGTAAAAGAGGGATTCTACACTGATCCGCTCCTGTGTCCAGTTCCACTCCGAAATCCCGCAGGATACCGTCACCAAAGGATCCGTTTCCTGCTCCACGCGCTGGCGGATACGTTCCCCCACTTGAAACGCCTGGTCAATGCCCAGACCTGGGAGGTACACCGCCAGCTCTTCGCCGCCCCATCTGGCAGCTATATCGCTTTGGCGAATCGAGGATTTAATGACATTGCTGACCTGCTTGAGAATCTTATCGCCCTTCTGATGGCCGAAGGTGTCATTCACCCGCTTGAAATGGTCAATATCCACCAGAATCAGGGACCCGCAGAAATCGCGGCTTTGGCATTTCTGGATGGCTTCATCCAGATAATGACGAGCATACAGCTCAGTCAGCATATCTCGGTTCGCCATTCTCCGTACCTCGGCATGCAGCGAGGCGTTTCCTACAGCCAGACCGATATGGCTGGAGAGCGTTTGGAGCAGCCGGTAGTTATCGTAAGAGAAATAGTGCTTCTTCCGGTGCGACATCAGGATGACCCCGCGGATCCCCCCGTTGACCATTAACGGGGTTGCGATCATGGAGCTGGACCCGGTCGTCTCCATCAGCTTCGACTCCGCCGGACGCTCCGCCGCATAATCCGCCAGAATGAACGGCTCCTTACTCTGGTAGACATACCCGCCGATGCCGTATTCCTTCGGGAACACTTCCTTGGCCAGCCATGGGGCATTACAGGAGGCCACCTCCAGTGCGCCCAGTTCCTCATTCATCACGAGAATGCAGCAATAGTGCGCACCCAGAATCTTTCGCAGCTCCTGATTGGCAAACTGGTAAATATCGGCCAGGTGCAGGCTTTTGCTAAGCCGCTGGGTCAGCTCGTTAATCATCCGCAGCTCGTGTATCATAACGTTGGACTGCTCATACAGCTTGGCGTTCTCAAAAGCCGTGCCCGCGGCATCCGCCATCATTTCCAGCAGCTCTACATCTAGCTCCTCCATAAGCGGCCCCGTCGCCTTCAAATGAAGCACACCGTAAACCCCCTGCTTCCCGCCGACCGGAACACCGATCTCTACGCGGGCTTCTTCCCCTGAGCCCCGGTGCAGCGTTGTGACGGTGCCTTCCATAAAGGTCCTTACATAAATCTCTTCCTGCCAGTGATGCAGCAGCAGCGGCTTCACTAATGGATGGTTGCTCTCGTGGTCCTGAGACATAAACAGCTCCAGACCTACCTCCGGATAAAGACCGAGAATGCTCTCCATCACCTCTGTCAGCACCTTGTCCACATCAATGCGTGAATGCATCCTCTTGATATATTGAAACAAAATGGAGCGTTGGCGGGCCTCCTTAGCGGCCTGAACGTATACCTTCTCCAAATCGTTGACAAAGATGGATTGAAATCCCCGGTAAAAACAGGAACGCAAAAGGAGTCCAGCCGCCTCCGTGAGCACCAGAACGCGCTCATCCAGCTTGTCCTCCAGTGACACTCTCACCAGAGCTCCGAACAGCTCGCCCCGTGTCCTGGACTGAAGCGGAACAGCACATACCGTTCTGCCGCCCATCACGGCGTCACTAACCGCCGCCGCCGGCTGCCCGGTACGCAGCACTCTCTGCAGAGTCTCGTCATCGCCGGCCAGGAAATAGTCCTGCAAGGCAGCATCCCCCGCAAGCCAGACGCCCTCGGAATTCAGCACTGCCCATTCTCCACCGACTTGCGACAGCAGGCTGGAGGCTTCACTCTTCCATTCCAGAAAGCTCTCCTCCATAATCGGTTGAAGATACGGCTGGTCATAGATCGTAATATCCAGATCGTGATGCCTGGTTCCGGCACTTCTGCTGATCAGCCCGCAGGATGCTGCGCCGTCTGGCAGAGCAGTCGTCCCGCAGGAGGCTGAAGATGCCTTCCGTTGTTCTTCTGACATATCGGGCGCTCCTTTGCACCATTATAAGGTCTGCCTAAAGACCCACATGTGCTTCATGAAATAAAACGTGCAATCACCCCTGCATGCCTATCCATTCATTTCCAGTTTGTAGCGATAAGCAAGCAATACAGGCGCCTTCTTATGTAATTTGATTATTTGAACAAAGTTCTCGTATAACAATATTATATTACTCTTTTTTACCTAGTATTGCATTACATTTTAGTTATTTCATTCATGTTTTTTAGGTCTGTAGTCCTATCGACAAAATTAGACAAAGTTCCGGGTTACGTTATTCTTGACTTTACACCCCTATTTCATATAATATTTATTGTTGAAAAAGAATGCAATGCATTCATTTGAATTTGGGCGGATGATTGTGTCACCCTCACGAATTTGTTGCTGACGGGACAGCGGCTGAACTTTCCTGTCAGATCTGTCAATATAGACAGCGATGAACAAATACGGCGCAAATAGAGCCCTAAATGAAACCTAATTACAAAGGAGTCTATATTACATGGCACGTTACACCGGTCCTAAATTTAAATTGAGCCGTCGCGTGGGTATTTCCCTCAGCGGTACTGGCAAAGAATTGAAGCGTCCTTTCCCTCCGGGTCAGCATGGTCCTAACCAACGGAGAAAGATGAGCAACTACGGTATGCAGCTTCAAGAAAAGCAAAAGCTTCGTCACATGTACGGCTTGGGCGAGAAGCAATTCCGCACACTGTTTGACAAAGCACAGCATATGAAAGGTATTGCCGGTGAGAACTTCATGTTCCTGCTCGAGAGCCGTCTGGACAACCTCGTATACCGCTTGGGTCTGAGCAATTCCCGTGCAGGTGCTCGTCAGCTGGTTGCTCATGGTCATGTTACTGTAAACGGCAAGAAAGTGGACATCGCTTCCTACTCCGTTTCCACTGGCGACGTGATCGGCCTTCGTGAGAAAAGCCGCGGCTTGTCCGCAATCAAGGATGCAATGGCTAACCGTGTGCATCTGCCAGCTTACCTGGAGTTTGATGAGAACGCAATGGAAGGCAAGTACATCCGTCTGCCAGAGCGCTCCGAGCTGTCCCAGGACATCGATGAGAAGCAAATCGTCGAATTCTACAACCGCTAATATAAGAATCCCCAGGTGGAAACACCGGGGGATTTTTTTTATAACATATGCCTCGCTCTGTATGCAGAAAGGCCGACAGGTTGAAGGTGATGTTCAGCTTCGTCTGCCGGCCTGCTGCTCTGTCTTTCTGTCTTTCTGTATTAAGAAAGCTTTAACTTCGCAAATTTGCGCTTACCCACTTGAAGAATATCTCCATCTGCCGGCTTGATGCTTCCGTTAAAGTCACTTTGCTTCTCTTCGTTCCATTTAACTGCGCCTTGCTGAATGCTGCGCTTGGCTTCTCCATTCGATGCTGCAAACCCTACTAAGGTCAGCAGCCGGATTAGCCGAATTTCTCCGTCCACGAGCTCCTCGGACGGAATCGCAAACTCCTCGATGTCCTCCGGCAGGGCGCGCTGCTGGAACACGGTCACGAAATGCTGCTGCGCAGCATCCGCCGCGTCCTGACCATGGTACATCCGTACAAAGGTATGACCAAGCTGCATCTTCGCATCTCTCGGATGCACAGTTCCCTTCTCCAATCCTTCAGTCAATGCGGTCAGCTCTTCATTGCTGATATCTGTCGCCAGACTATAGTATTTCAGCATCAGCTCATCCGGAATCGACATGGATTTGCCATACATTTCATTAGGCTCTTCATCAATACCGATGTAGTTGCCCAGGCTCTTGCTCATCTTCTGAACGCCGTCCAGCCCTTCAATCAGCGGAAGCGTCAGAATCGCCTGCTGCTCCACGCCATACTCCTTCTGCAATGTTCTGCCCATCAACAGATTGAATTTCTGGTCCGTGCCGCCAAGCTCCACATCACTTTTCAGCTCTACCGAATCCATGCCCTGCATGAGCGGGTAGAAAAATTCATGAATGCTGATCGGCTGTCCACTATGATATCTTTTCTCAAAATCATCCCGCTCCAGCATGCGCGCAACCGTGACCTTGGAGGATAGCTCAACGACATCCCCGAACGACATGCGTCCCAGCCAGTGAGAGTTAAAGTATACCTTGGTAAGCTCCGGCAGCAGCACCTTGTAGATTTGCTTCTGATACGTCTCAGCATTCCGGATCACATCCTCCTCCGTCAGCTGCTTCCGGGTTTCCGATTTACCGGTAGGGTCACCGATCCGGCCGGTAAAATCACCGATGATCAGCTGCACCTCATGCCCCAGCTCCTGGAACTGGCGCAGCTTCTGCAGAACGACCGTATGTCCAAGATGCAGATCCGGCGCCGATGGATCCATACCCAGCTTGATCCGCAGCGGCTCGTTGCTGACGACGGATCTCATCACCTTTTGTCTCATGTCCTCCTCAGGGACAATTTCAACGGCTCCCCTTGCGATGACATCCAGCTGACGCTCTACCTCCTGCTGCTGAACCTCTGTTAGCTCTTCCCATTTCATAGCCACTTCGTGCACATCCTTCCTGTATTTAGACGCAAAAAAGCTCCTTCTCATCCCAAGGGACGAGAAGGAGCACTCGCGTTACCACCCTAATTAAAACCCGCGCCGCATGAGGCAGGGGCTTTCACTTCATTAACATAACGGAATACAATACCCGGTACCGGACTACTGGTGACACTCTGAAGTGGATCACGTTCCTCCGGACAGCTCTGGACAGTAATTCAAAGGGGACGATTCTTCCGGTTCGCACCAACCACCGGATCTCTGGGAGATCTCATTCGCCCTTCTACTGGGGTCCTTCGAAGCTTTTATTGATATGAACTTAGCCATATTTATAGCATAAGCCGTCAATGCAAGTCAAACTTTTCATGACCAAATCGACAGGTTCCAGCCTGCATGATTCAAATCCTGCAATTTATGCTATAATAGGTGCGTTAAAAGGAGGAGTAAACATTCATGGTTGAGGAGAAAAAACAGAAGCCTGAGAAAGATCGTCCTCCCAAACGATCCATTGGACGCAGAATCGGGAGCGTGATCGGCTGGCTTTTTGTCGTAGGTCTCATGGGCATGCTGTTTGCGGGAGGGGCTGTGTTCGGCTACGTAACCTCCATTGTCAAGGATGATCCTGTCAGATCCCGGGACCTGATTGAGCAGCAAATGGGACTCAACGCCATCACCGGCTTCGCCTATTTTGGAGACGGCTCACCCATTGGCCAGCTTCGGACTGAAGAAGACCGGCGGCCGGTGGAGTTTGAAGAAATACCGCAAATTGTGATTGATGCCGTAGTAGCTATAGAAGACAACCGCTTCTTCACCCATGAAGGTGTGGACCTGAAAGGTACGACCCGCGCGGTAAAGCAGCGCCTGCTGAATGAGCCGGTGCAGACCGGAGGCAGCACGCTCACGCAGCAGCTGGCCAGACAGGTATTCTTGAGCAGGGACCGCACCGCCAACCGGAAGGTTAAGGAAATTTTGCTTGCCTTGCGCCTGGAGCGGTATATGACCAAGAACGAAATTATTACGGCTTATTTGAACAAGGTTCCGTACGGCAACGGCTCGAACGGCTATAATGTGTTCGGAATCAAGGCAGCAGCAAAAGGGATTTTTAACATGAATGATCTCAGCAAGCTGAATATCGCTCAGGCTGCCTATTTGGCCGGCCTGCCCCAGCTCCCGTCCGCCTATTCCGCTTTCGATGGAACCGGGCAGTTTAATGAGGACGCCTTTAACCGCGCCCTGAAGCGTCAGGGGCTGGTGCTGGAGCGTATGCTGGAGGAGGGCGTCATTACAGCGCAGCAATACGAGGAAGCACAGCAGTTTGATATTAAAGCCTCGCTTGCTCCCCGGCTGCAGAAGGCTTATGTCACCTATCCTTATCTGATGATGGAGGTTGAGCGCAAGGCATCCGATGTCATCATGAGCATGAACTACCCGGATGTTGATCTCAGCCAGGTCAGCTCAGATCAGCTGAATCAGATGATGGACGAAGCCCGGGAGCAGCTCAGCACGGGCGGCTACCGTGTCTATACGACCATTGACCGCACCCTGTACGGAGCCCTGCGGAAGATCGCGGATAACGATGACAACTTCTATCCGGACGATGAGGAGAAGGGTCAGGAGTTGACTGCGGCTATGGTTATCGACAATGATACGGGCGCCATCCTCAGCATGATTGAAGGCCGTGATTTTCAAACGGAGCAGACGAATCTGGCCACACAAATGCGGCGGCAGCCCGGCTCCGCCATGAAGCCGATTGCGGCGTATTTGCCGGCTCTGGAATCCGGTCAAGTTCAGCCCGCTAGCATAGTGGATGACTCTCCGATTATCCTGAAGGATGGCAGCAAGGGCTTTCATATTCCGATGAACGTATATGATAAATATAAAGGACTGATGACTGCACGCGAAGCCCTCAATGACTCCACCAATACTGTGGCGCTGAAGCTTTTTAATGAAGCCATTGGAATTGATAAGGCATGGGACTTTGCGAGAAAGCTCGGTATTACGACACTGACTGACAAAGATAACGCCGCGGCTACCGGAGTACTCGGCGGGCTGCAATATGGTGTAACGGTAGAAGAACTGACGAATGCCTACAGCTCGATCGGCAATCAGGGAAAATTCAACGATGCCTACATGATCAGCAAGATCTTGGATTCCCGCGGCAATATTGTATATCAGCACGAAGTGAAGCCCGTGAAGGTATATTCAGAGCAGACCGCCTATCTTATGACAGATATGATGCGAACGGTCATTACTGAAGGGTCTGGCGGTACGGTTCTTAAAAATTACAAGCATTTCAACAGTATTCCCATTGCCGGCAAAACGGGCTCTAGCCAAAACTATGCCGACAGCTGGTTCGTTGGCTTCTCGCCCGACATTACAGTCGGCGTATGGGTTGGCTATGATCTGCAGGTGAATACATTGGACCAACCGCAGCGGACTCATGCTCAAAATATTTGGTCCCAAATTATGAATGAGAGCATCAATCTTAAACCGAAGCTGTTTGAGAACAAGGAATTCAAGCAGCCGGAGGGCATTGTTACCCAGACCGTGTCTTACTACAGCGGCAAGCTTCCTTCGGCTCTGACCGACCGCTATGTCACGGATCTGTTCAATGCCAAGTTTGTGCCGAAAGAGCAGGATGATGCTGTGGAGCAAGCTAAATTCATCACCTACCGGGGCGCCAATTATATCGCCAGAGAAGGAACACCTGACGATTTCCTTAGCACCCGTACCGTCATCCGGCGCGAGAAGCCGATCAGCGAGCTGGTTCAGGAGCTGGAGAACGCCTTGGAGGTCATGACTGGCGATCATCCGCCATTATCCTATTACATTCCCAAGGATGCAAGCAAGGATATGCCGACCAAGGTGGATCCTCGGGTAGATGACGGCAGCGCGCCAACTCCGGCGAAGAATGCTCGATATTCTACAAGCAACGGCCAGGCTGTGATTAGCTTTACACCAAGCGGATCACCGGACGTAGTCGGGTATCGGCTGTACCGTTCTTCTAACGGAGGTGCTTTTCTACAGACCGGTCAGGTTGTGTCTAGTGACGGACCGAATTATATCGTGTCCTCGTCCGGATCGAACGTTCAGTACTATGTTGTTGCAGTGGATGTAGCAGGCAGAACGTCGGTTCCAAGTGATGCCGTCGGTCCATCATACACACCACCGGCTCCGGAACCGGTCACTCCGGATCCGCCGCAGCAGCCTCAGAATCCAGACGATGATAACAGCGCTCCGGAGGATGGCGTGACCGAGGAGCCTGAGGGTCCTCAGGAGCCTCAGGGCCCTTCCTCGATACCTTCTGAGCCAAGAAAACTGTCCGTTCAAGCGACGTCTAACGGCTTCAGAGCCACCTGGGCGGCGAACCCGGCTGATGAACAGGTGCAGCGTTATCAGGTATATTTCAGCCCGAATAGCAATGGCGTCTTCCAGATGATTGGCTCAAGCCAAGGCACGGAATTTACACTGCGTGTCGATGAACCGATCAACGGTACCTTCCGGGTAACCGCCATCAATGAACAGGGAGAATCCTCAGCTTCTGCGACAGTTAAGTTCGAGAAGCCTTAATGAGAAAACTCCCTTGAGTGAGTGAAATTATGAAGCCATAACATAAAGACATGGTAGAGTCTGGGAGGTTAGCCCAGCACCGCCATGTCTTTATTTTGGTCTATTTGCACTTTCTTCAGCACCGGGATCACCCTCCCGAGCACTGCCATGCCTGTTATAGTATTACTACTCTCTTACTAGTCTGTACATTAATCTTCGATCGTGGACAGATCGCCGGTCGGGAGATCCAGCTCCCATGCCTTCAATACCCGCCGCATAATCTTGCCGGAACGGGTCTTCGGCAGCTTATCCTTGAATTCGATCTCTCTCGGTGCAGCATGTGCCGACAGCCCTTCCTTGACGAAGCGATAAATGTCATCCTTGAGCTCCTGGGATGGCTCATAGCCTTCACGCAGCGAGATGAACGCTTTAATAATCTCTCCCCGAGTCACATCCGGCTTCCCGATGACGCCGGCCTCGGCAACCGCCGGGTGCTCTACCAGCTTGCTCTCCACTTCAAAGGGACCAATGCGTTCTCCGGACGAGTTAATAACATCATCAATCCGGCCTTGAAACCAGAAGTAGCCCTCTTCATCCATATACGCCGAATCTCCGGAAATGTACCAACCCGGGATTCGGAAATACTCCTCATACTTCGCCGGATTGTTCCAGATCTGCCTCATCATAGATGGCCAAGGAGTCTGAATGGCCAGATTGCCCATCGTGTTCGGCGGAACCTCCCGGCCCTGATCATCCAGAATCGCAGCCTTGACACCTGGAATCGGACGTCCCATAGAGCCAGGCTTAATGGTCATCCCCGGATAATTGCAAATGAGCTGCCCACCGGTCTCGGTCATCCACCAGGTATCGTGAATCCGCTGTCCGTACGCTTTATGTCCCCAGCGGACAACCTCCGGATTGAGCGGCTCTCCCACCGACAAGACATGGCGCAGATGACTCAGGTCATATTCGCTGATCATATCTGAGCCGGCTCCCATCAGCATTCGGAAGGCCGTCGGTGCACTGTACCAGACCGTTACCTTGTTCTTGGCCAAGGTGTTATACCAATCCTGGGGACTGAAGCGTCCGCCGCGGATCACATTGGTCACGCCATTTAACCAAGGTGCAAAAATCCCGTAAGAAGTGCCTGTAACCCATCCAGGGTCAGCGGTGCACCAGTACACATCATCCTCCCGCAGATCCAGAACAACCTTGCCGGTATAATAATGCTGAATCATAGCATTCTGTACGTGATATACTCCCTTCGGCTTGCCGGTTGAGCCGGAGGTATAATGCATAATCATGCCGTCTTCCCGATCCAGCCATTCAATCTGAAGGTCGGTTGAGGCCTGCTCCATCTCCTTCTGATAGCTTAGCAGCCCTTCACCCTCTGGAATGTCCTCTCCCACCAGAATCAGATGCTTGAGCAGCGGCAGCTCCTCCCGCTTGACTCGTGGCAGCAAGGCTGGTGTTGTGATCAACGCAACCGCTCCACTGTCCTCCAGGCGGTCCTTGACAGCGGTCTCCATGAAGGCCTCAAACAGCGGACCTACCACAGCCCCTACCTTCAGCGTGCCCAGCAGACTAACATAAAGCTCCGGACTGCGCGGCATAAAAATAAACACGCGGTCTCCCTTGCCAATGCCGTATTTACGCAGCACATTGCCGAACTTGTCGGATTGCTCCTTCATCTGTGCGAAGGTGACGGCTTCTTCTCTGCTGCTATCGCTGTACAGGAGCGCAGTTTTGTCCCCAAGGCCTTCTGCTACATGGCGGTCTATGGCTTCATAAGCCATGTTCACCTTCCCGGTATCATACCAGGTGAAATGGCTCTCAATTTCTTTCCACGAAAAACGCTCTACAGCCTGTTCATAGTGACTCAGATTGGAATGGGTAACCTCACTAGCTAGTACTTCCTTGTGCGTGTGATTCATGTTGCATCCTCCTCATCGTTAAATCATAATAGCAATGACTTACTTTCAAGTGGACAGCGCTTACAAAACACCAAGCAAGCGCGGATTACACAAAGCATTGAACAGCATCATTTCCGTACCCATGGCTTGATTAGAACTGCCGTGGAAGTCAATATGTTTATTTGTGAAGGTTTTATGTCGAGGAAAATTATATCATACCTGTCGTTTTCGTGTCATTGCTTTTCATTTTTTTATTTTTTTGCTATAAGTAGGGTAGGTACCCGAAAGGAGCGTACTAGATGGAGCATCCCAAGCTGTTCAAGTCTCATCTCTTGTATCCGGAAGATCGCCGTATAAAGGTGGAGGGTCCGATTCCTGCACAGGCTCTGGCCGATTTGAGCATGCATCCTCACCTGGATGCCTTCCGCCGCCCTGCCGATCAGCATGAAGCGCTGATTGAGATCGCCGGACTTCCCGAAGGCCGGATTATTGCAGCTATTGATAACGATACCATTGTAGGATATGTAACCTTCCACTATCCGGACGAGCTGGAACGCTGGTCACAAGGCAATATGGAAGATCTGATAGAATTAGGAGCCATCGAGGTGGCGGATGATTACCGCAGCCTGGGTCTCGGCCAGCACCTGATCAAGACCGCCTTCGAGGACGGCCAGCTGGAAGCCTATATAGTGTTTACGACGGAATACTATTGGCACTGGGACCTGCAGGGCAGCGGACTGAACGTCTGGGATTACCGCAAAATGATGGAGCGCCTCATGAAGGTGGTTGATATGGAGTGGTATGCCACTGACGATCCCGAAATTTGCTCCCATCCGGCTAATTGTCTCATGGTTCGCATTGGCAGCAAGGTTCCACTCTCGTCGAAGGAGCAGTTTGACCGCATTCGTTTTCAGCAGCGCATTATGTATTGAAGCTTGATCCCCCACAAACATCATAAAGCCTCCTCGACCCGAATGTACCTGGGCGAAGGAGGCTTTTTCATAGCGTCTTGTATGTTTACTGCACCGTACCCAGCTGACTCAGCATGCGGCTCACAATCCTGTGAGAACGCCGGGAGGAAGCCACTGTAAATTCGGCATAATTCACATGGGCCGAGCCATCTGCCTTATCCGACATGGAGCGAATCACAACAAACGGCACCCCGTTCATATAACAGGCCTGGGCCACAGCCGAGCCTTCCATCTCTGCGCAAGCGCCCTGAAGCTCGCCATAGAGCAGCTCAACCGTCTCCCGGCTTGCAATGAACTGATCCCCCGAGAGCACGCGGCCAACCTTGTAGCTGACATCCTCCAGCGTCTGGCACGCGGCCTCTGCCAAGGACACCAGCTCCTTGTCTGCAGGAAAATCAGAAACCTCCTGATACGGAATGACTCCTCTCTGGAAGCCTAGCGGTGTCACATCCATATCATGCTGCATGCAGGAGGAAGAAATAACGATATCGCCTATATTAAGCTCCGGATCCAGGGCTCCGGCCACGCCTGTAAAGAGGATCTGAGAGACCCCGAAGCTGTCAATCAGCACCTGGGTCGTAATCGCAGCATTGACTTTACCGACGCCGGATTTGCAGACCACGACCTCTTTCCCCTGTAAAGCACCCTTCACATATGTAATTCCTGCCTTCACAACTCTCTCACTGCACTCCATCTCATTAAGCAGCAATTCAATCTCTTCATCCATCGCGCCAATCAGGCCGACTGTATGGCTCTTCATCTACTTACAGCTCCTTCACAACGAATTATAGTTATCCAATCGAAAAAGCCCCGGAAAGGGGCTCTCTCGCTATATTGATTGCACTTCATGCTTAGTCTTAGTCGTTCACGTGACTCACGGACAAACGCAGAATCGTCTCATGCGGCAAAATGACGCGCGGATTCTCTACATTCTCCTTCTTCATCAGCTTCGTCAGCAGCCGCATAGCTACCGCGCCCAGGTCGTACATCGGCTGAGCCACTGTGGTCAGCTGAGGACGAACCATAGAGGCCATTCGAATGTTGTCTACGCTCATGATCGAGAAGTCATCCGGTACCTTGAGCCCTTCATCCTGGATGCTGTGGATCGCACCAATGCCCATCTCGTCTGTAGCAGCGAAGATGGCAGTTGGCTTCTTCTTCAAGCCCAGGAAATACTTCATGGCTTCCACACCGGACTCATAACGGTAATTGCCGATTCGTACCAGGTCCTCCTGATACTCGATACCAGCTGCCTCAAGCGCCTTCTTATATCCCTGGAAGCGGGCGTAGCCGTTCGCCGGATCCTGCAAGGTACCGCTGATCATTGCAACCTCGCGATGACCATGACGAATCAGTGTGCTGACCGCATCAAAGGCCGCCTGCTCATGATCGATATCGACCGAAGGATACGAGCCCTTCTCGTCACTGGTTGCGCAAAGCACGATGGGAACAGCAGAGGTCTGGAACGCCTGGATATGCTCATCTGTAACCGTTCCGCCCATGAAGAGCAGTCCGTCCACCTGCTTCTCCAGCAGTGTATTAATAACACGGATTTCCTTCTCTTTGCGCTTGTCCGCATTACACAGAATAATATTATAGTGATACATATTGGCGATATCTTCAATCCCGCGGGCAATCTCGGCAAAGATCGAGTTCGAGATGTCCGGAATGACCACACCTACCGTAGTGGTCTTCTTGCTGGCAAGGCCTCTTGCCACCGCATTCGGACGATATCCCAATCTCTCTATTGCTTCATAAACCTTCTTCCGGGTCTGTGGCTTCACATTGGGGTTGTTGTTCACAACCCTCGACACTGTGGCCATGGATACGCCTGCTTCGCGCGCCACATCATAAATGGTTACCGTCAAATTCCTTCTCTCCATTGCCAATAAATTTTCAAAAAAACGTTCGCCTAATAATTACATTTATGATACGACAAAATACGGCTTAGTGCAATGTCAAGCCCTTACATTACAGGCTCTTCAGCTTGCTGTCCAGCTCGCCTGCCGTGATTTGATAGTGCGATGTATGCCATACCGGCTGGCCGTCTTGAACCACAATTACCTGCGGCGATTCATGTCTCACGCCCAGTCTCTCTGCCGCTTCATTCGACACCGCCCGGTCAGCAATCACATCAATCATCATGTATTCAAAGCCTTCCTGAGGCTCCCCTTTCAAATAGGCCAGAACCTGATCGTAAGCAGCTGCACTGATCGGGCAGCGGGTACTGTGCTTGAACAGAAGCAGCGCCCGGTCGGAGGTACGCTCTATCGCAGCCTGCAGTTGATCTCTTGAAGTCATTTTTGTCATCGTCGCCATCGGATATACCTTCCCTCCATATTTTGAAGTTCCTACTCTATATCCTAACAAAACGATCGTGAAAAATCCAACAAACTCGACACCATGCGACAAATCAGCTCGCGTAAATATCTGAAGACGGCTGAATCGACTTCAGAAAGACCGTCATAGCCTCCAGGCGTTCGTTGATGTCTGCCATCCAGTCACCATCGCCCTCGCTTTTGGCGAATCGGTATAGGTCCAGAAGCATATTAATATGTTCCCCGATCAGATCCTTGCATTTCTCGGGCAGCTGGAAGCTGTCTTCCAGCGGTTCTGAGAGAATCTCTTTCAGCAGGGCAGCCGGCTCGTAAAGGTCCGTCAGCGAGATTTCACCGCCGCTTTGCCCTGCTTTCACTGAGGTCACGTAATTGACAACCTCCTGCTTGATGCACGGCAAGAGCTCATAGACTCCGCAATCCTCGCAAACATTCACGGGAACGTGAGTAATACTTTCTTTTTTGGAGAAAAACAGTGTTCTCAGGTTTAATTCCATCATTTGTCCACAAGTACATTTCTTCAACAATGGGGCCACCTCTGATTCCGTCATGAATGTCGTTACCGGGTCCTTATTCTCATAGTACTATTCTACTATCATAACAAAAATCCTTTCAGAATCCTTGAATAAATCAAATTATGCTTTATTTACCATCCCTGATTTTAAGGGTCCGATTTAGTTTGTTATACTTATAGAGTCTGTTACAGAATGAGACGTTGAATCTAAAACCCTGAGATTTTGAAAGGAGACCTGCTGTAATGAGATTGACCGGTAAAAAAGTGATTGCACTGCTCGATGAAGAATTTGAAGATCTGGAGTTGTGGTATCCCGTGTACAGAGTTCGGGAGGAAGGTGCAGAGGTGCATCTTGCCGGATTGGAGAAAGGAAAGACCTATATCGGCAAATACGGTGTGCCGGCAACGGCAGAATACGCTTTTGACGAGCTCGACAGCAAGGATTATGACGGCATTCTGGTGCCAGGCGGATGGGCGCCGGACAAGCTTCGCCGCTATGATCAGGTGCTTCAGCTGGTACGCCAGATGGATGCCGACCGCAAGCCGATCGGTCAGATCTGCCACGCTGGCTGGGTGCTGATCTCCGCCAAAATATTACAGGGGGTTACTGTAACGTCGACTCCCGGTATTCGCGATGATATGGAGAACGCCGGAGCAACGTGGGTGGATGAGCCGGTCATCACGGACGGACATATCGTTTCTGCGCGCCGGCCAGCCGACCTGCCTCCATACGGCCAAGCCTTCTGCGATGCGCTGGCCAAAGTCTGAGTGCACTTCAGCCGCAACAGGCCTGTCCCGAGAAATTCGGGACAGGCCTGTTGCTTGTATGCCTATGAAATTTATGAAGGCTGAGCCAGCGCAAACCGGCTGAGGCGATCCTCGATATCTGTACTGGAGCTCAGCGTAAAGCAGGCTTTGGCTTCCTGCTGAGCTGATGCGGCAGCCGTATTTAGGATGCGGTGCTTCACCCGAAGCAGGGACAGCGGAGACATACTGAGCTGATTGACACCCAGCTCCAGCCATAACGGAATGGCCCGTTCATCCCCAGCCAGCTCTCCGCAGACGCTGACCGGAATACCCGCTTCCTTCGCCGCGTCCACTGTTGTGCGCAGCATGCGCAGCACAGCCGGATGGAACGGCTGGTACATGGATGCAATCTGCTCATTCATCCGGTCCACAGCCAGTACGTACTGCACCAGATCATTGGTGCCAATGCTGAAGAAATCGCATTCCTTGGCCAGCATATCGGCAATCATGGCCGCCGCCGGCACCTCGATCATAATGCCCGCCTCAATATCCTGATCATACGGAATGCCTCTTCCGTCTAGCTCTTCCATGCATTGCTTCAGCACGGCATTGGCCTGCTTCAGCTCATCCACGGAGGAAATCATAGGATACAGAATTTTCATCTGGCCATGCTTGCTTGCCCGCAGGATGGCTCTTAATTGAGTGTGCAGCAGCTCTGTCCGGTCCAGCGTGATCCGGATTCCGCGGTAGCCCAGAACCGGGTTCTCTTCCTCTGCCAGTGGAAAATATTCCAGCTGCTTGTCTCCCCCGATATCGAGGGTCCGGATGACGACCGGTGCCCCTGCCATTCTCTCGGCGGCGTGGCGATAAATCTGAAACTGCTCCTCTTCGGTCGGAAAATCCTGCCGGTCCATATACAGAAACTCCGTCCGGAACAGACCTACGCCGTCCGCACCATGATGCAAGGCCGTGTCCAGCTCCTTCAGCGAGTTCATGTTGGCTGCCAGCCGGAAGCTGAAGCCATCCTTGGTGACCGCATCCACCGAGGAGAGCAGCTGAAGCTGCTCTTTCTTTTGCAGCTGCTGTTCACGCAGGCTTCGATAGTGCTCAATGACCTCGGTGTCCGGATTCACGTACAGGCATCCCTTTTCTCCATCCAGTGCAAGGTAGTCTCCGGTCTGAATCGGCTTCTCGAGCCGATTCTCCACACCCGAAACGAGCGGAATCCCGATGGCCCGCGCCATAATAGCGGAATGCGAGGTCTTCCCTCCTGCCATCGTTACGATTCCGAGCACGTGAGATGGATTCAAATGCGCCAGCTGCGATGGAGACAGTTCCTTCGCTACGAGAATATAGGGCTGGGTATCAGAGGGAAGCGTGACCTCTGGCGCCCCCAGCAAATGCTTGAGCAGACGATTGCCGACGTCCTTGATGTCCATGGCCCGCTCTTTCATATATTCATCATCCAGGAGATCAAACATCGTGACAAAGTGGTCAATGGCTTCCTTGACTGCGACTTCTGCCGCCTTGTACTGACGTTCGATCAAGCCCTGAATTTCATTCATAAATACCGGATCTTCCAGAATCGCCAGATGCGCATCAAAAATATGCGATTCCTCATCGCCGACCATTTCCTTAAACTCATTCTTGATATATTCGATTTCGTTCTTGGACGTCCGGATGCCCTCATACAGCCGTTCAAACTCTCTCGCCAAATCAACAGCGTCCTTCTGGGACTCCGGCAGATCGAGCTCCCAGTGCGGAAGCACAAAGGCCTTCCCGAACGCAACACCAGCTGCTGCGCCAATACCTTGAATCATTTCTCTCTACCCCCAGGATTGCTTTCATTTAACACCACCGATAGTACCGAGGTCTGCCCTTTCTTCACCGATTTGAAGGGTGCATAGCTCCAGGACTTGACCTTGTCGGGGTTCGTAATGACCATAGGTGTCGCCAGCGACGCGGCGTGCGTCTTGAGATAGCCCAGGTCAAACCTCACCAGCAGCTGGCCGGGCTCAACCTCGTCGCCCTCCTTCACTACAGCCTGGAACGGTCCCTTCAGCTGCGAAGTGTCAATGCCGATATGAATGAGCACCTCCAGCCCCTCCGGTGTGGCGATGCCCACTGCATGCATCGTTGGGTACACATGCATCACGGTTCCGAAGACGGGCGACACCAGCTCTCCCTTATCCGGGATAAACGCGACGCCGTTGCCCACGAGCTTGGCGGCAAATATATCGTCCGGAACGTCTTCAATCGGCAGCATCCGGCCCTGGACCGGCGCGCTGAACAGCACGCGCGGCAGATCCCGCTGCATCAGCTTGTTAATCTCTTCCCGAATCAGCTCGGAGTACGTACCGAAGACGACCTGCACATTGCCTCCGCCAAGCTTAATCAATCCGGCAGAGCCGAGCAGCTTCAGCGCATTGGCATCAATCTGGCGGTCATTGTACACCGTCAGCCGCAGGCGCGTCATGCAGGACTCCACCTGGACGATGTTGTCCTTGCCGCCCAGCGCCTCCAGAATAAGCGGAGCCTGATACGGAATGTTGCCGGCCCAGCCCTCCAGAGCGGACCCTTCCTCCCGGCCCGGCGTTGGAATGCCGAAGGTGCGGATCGCCCAACGGAACAGGAAGTAATACACCAGTCCATATGCCAGGCCGATCGGAATGAGCATCCAGGCATTTTGCGACAGGTGGAAGTTAATGACGAAATCAATAAAGCCTGCAGAGTAGGAGAAGCCGTGGTGGATGTTTAGCATATAGGTAAGCACCATGGCAAAGCCTGCCATCAGCGCATGCACGATATACAGATACGGTGAAGCAAAGAGAAAAGCGAATTCAATCTGCTCCGATACCCCGGTCAAAAAGCATACCAGTGCAGAGCGCATGAACGTCTTTTTCACCTTGGGCTTCAGATCCTCTCGCGCTTCCTGAATGATGGCAAAAGCTATTGCCGGCAGGGCAAACATCATAATCGGAAACAGCCCGGCCATAAAGTCACCCGCCGTCGGATCGCCGGCAAAAAACCGGGGCAAATCCCCTTGCACCACCGTCCCGTCCGGCGTCTCATACGTGCCTAACTGAAACCAGTACACATTGTTGAGGAGATGATGAAGCCCGAATGCGGCGAGCACCCGGTATAAAATACCGTACAGAAACAAGCCGAAGCCGCCCAGATGCACGGTCAGCTCATAAAATGACTCCATGCCTCCCTGTATCTTTGGCGCCAGCCCGACCATCCCCCAGGCAAACAGTGCCGAGAACAGTCCCATAATGAGAAGAACAAACCGCGACCCTCCAAAAAACTGAATCGCCTCCGGCAGCTTGATATGCTTAAACCGGTTATACACCAGGCTGGATACTAATCCAAAAATAATCCCGATCAGCGTCGAGGGCTGAATCTCCCCATCTCCTGCTGTGCCCGTCACCTGATCATAAATAAACATGCCTGCCAGCGCTGCCAGTCCTGCGGGACCGCCCTGATTGGACAATCCCCAAGCGACGCCAATAGCAAACAAATACGGCATGTAATAAAACACGCCATGGCCGGCCGCGGTAGCAATCGTGCCCAGGGATTCCGCACCCCAGGCTGCCCACGGCAGGCTTCCGAACGACAGCAGGAGAGCTGCCGCGGGCAGCGCCATGGTGGGAAGCATAACCGCCCGCCCCAGCTGCTGTAAAGAGCCCAACCAATTCAAGGCAAGCCCTCCTTTCTAACTTAGATGGTAAGCGCTGCTCCGGCTTTTGTCAAAAGGGTTTGCTGCAGGCAAAAAGAAGACAGGTCCTACGTCTGCATAGGACCTGTCTTCTCTCGCGCCAGGCAGCGCTTATGACCTTCCCCCGGTGATGGCATCCTCGACCTTGATGCAGCGGTCCATAATGACCGTCATCCCGTTCTCCTGCGCGATCCGGGCTGCTTCTTCGCTCCAGATGCCCTGCTGAAGCCACAGCACCTTGGCGCCGATCGCTGCCGCTTCCTGAGCCACTTCAGCGCAGTACTCACTTCTGCGAAACACGTTGACGATGTCTACGGGCTCCTTAATGTCTGCCAGAGAAGGATAGCAGGTTTCTCCGAGGATGTGCTCCGCGCCGGGATTCACCGGAATGATCCGGTACCCCCGGCTTTGCATGGCCATCGACACCAGATGCGAGGTTCGATCCGGCTTGTCAGACAAGCCAACAACAGCGATGCTGCCCGCATTAGCAAGTATATTGCCAATCTCTTCCCGGGCTGGATTCTGAAATGCCACGTGTCATCCCGCCTTTCTTGCGCTCAGGCTGCGGCCTTCGCGTCCGTCGTTACGTTATTATTCTACCCATTCTACATTTGCGCCAAGCGCCTTGAGATGGTCGAAATACTGGGGATACGATTTGGCCACATGATGTGCATCCTTGATTCTCAGCGGCTGGCTTGCACGGAGGCCGACCACGGTCAGTGCCATAATGACGCGATGATCATAATGCGCATTGATCTCCACTCCGCCTTCCACGCCCTCCGGCCGGCCATGGACGATGATTTCCGACTGCCGTTCTTCGACACGGGCACCGGCTTTGGTAAGCTCGGCCAAATAATCCGTGATGCGGTCACATTCTTTGTAGCGAAGATTCTCTACATTGTAGAAACGGGATGTCCCTTCAGCAAAAACAGCTGCCGCCACCATAGCCAGCACGGCATCCGTTGCGGTATCGCCGTCAAACTCCAAGCCTTGAAGCCGGGCATTGCCCTGTACGCGTACATCGTTATTCTCATGCGTCAGCGGAACCTGCATAGCCTTCAGCACATCAATAATGGCGCGCTCTCCCTGCTTGCTGTCCGGCGACAGATTGCGAATCGTCACATCCGACTGAGTAACCGCGGCGGCCGCCAGCACGGCGGCCGAACCCGGGTAGTCGCCCTGCACAGTATACGTCTTCGCCTGGTAGGCTTGTCCGCCAGGTACACGGAACTTGCTGTAATCCTCACTCGCTTGAATCACAATTCCTGCCTGCTCCAGCACCTCCAGCGTCTGGCCGATGACTACCTTGGACTTCAGATCACCGGTCACGGTAATCTCGCTATCGCCCTCCAGCAGCGGAGTCAGGAACAGCAAGGAGCTTAAATACTGCGAGCTGACCTCGCCAGACACCGTAATCGAACCGCCCTGCGGCTTGCCGCCGCGGATGGTCATCGGCAGCCGGCCCCCGTGATGCTCAATCTCAACCCCCAGCTGACCTAAAGCGTCAATCAGGTCATCATGGGGACGCTTGCCCAAAGAATCCGGATACGTATTCACAAAATGTACTTCTTCGGTCAGTGCCGCAATTCCCATCAAGAAGCGAAGAACTGCTCCCGCGTTACCTACATTCAGCTCCTTCACGTTCTTGGGATGCTTGCCGAAGCCGGTAATGACCGCTTTCTCTTCATCCTCTTCAAGAACAGCCCCCAGATCCTGAATACAGCGTCTCATCGCGTCGCTGTCCTCACTGCGGGCCGGGTAATAAATGGTGCTTGTTCCTTCTGCCAGTGCGGCTACGAGCAGATAGCGGGTCGTATAGTTTTTGGAGGACAAGGCTCCAATAGAACCGCTCAATGCAGCGGTCGGTCTCACAATAACGTCCATGTTATGTAATCTCTCCTTTTGACAATAATAGTACAGGTTATAAAGGTGGCACAAGACAGGAAATTGACAGGCAAAACGCAGCTTCGGTATCATAGAACAAGCAAATAACAGACCCATTACAGAAAAGAGGTTCTTTGAATATGAGTTCTATTCCCCAGATTACTCCCTCCGAGCTGCGCAGCCGCTTGGACAATGGAGAGAAGCTTTACATGATTGATGTCCGCGAGGACGATGAAGTAGCACAGGGCATGATTCCCGGTGCGAAGCATATTCCCATGGGTGAAATCCCGGACCGAATCCAGGAAATTCCGGCTGATCAGGAAGTGATCTTCATCTGCCGCAGCGGCGGCCGCAGCCAGCGCGTATGCGATTACCTGAGCCAGCAAGGACTGGACAAGCTTGTTAATATGCAGGGCGGCATGCTGGAGTGGAACGCCGACGACAACGAATAGGGCGCGGCTACCCCAATGAATTACGCAAGGCAGGAATCTCTGGATTCCTGTCTTTTGTTATACGCTCGTATGCATCTTAAACGCGGTAATGCATTAAAATCTGCCGGCCTGCCTCTTCAGCGGAAATCCCAGTCGTATCCACCGTCAAATCCGCAAACCGGTAGCAGTCTTTCCGCTCTTCCAGGATAGTTCTGACCTTTAGCTCCAAGTCTCCTCCCGCCAGCAATGGCCTTCCCTGATCTTCCCGCACGCGTTCCACAATGCTCTCCGCCCCGGCGGTCAATGCTGCAACCCAGCCCTGGCGCTTCATCAATTCACAGTTGCTCTCTGAAAGCACAGCCCCGCCTCCGGTTGCAATAACCCGCTTGCTGCAGGACAGCACCTTCGCAAGGACGGCCGACTCCAGATTCCGAAACGCCGGCTCTCCATCCTCAGCGAATAGATCAGGAATACGCTTCCCGGCGGCCACTTCAATCTCATGATCCAGATCGACAAACTCATAACCCAGCTGTTCCGCGATCCAGCGGCCTGCGGTGCTTTTGCCAGTGCCCATCATCCCGATCAGGACGATGCTGATGTTACGCTGCTCCATAGGCTCCCCCCATCTGTTAGTCTAGCAGTTTCAAGTTTTTCATTATCATACCATAGGGCCAAAAGACTGGACAATGACCTCCGCATCTAGTTTTATACCGAGCAGGAAGTCTATCTTTCCTCGTATTGTCATATACCTAATAGCAGTAGCACTAGATTCGCTCAGAGTCAGGAGTGATTAAGAGTATGAATGAACCAGAATCTGCAGGTCCACTGGGACCGTCGAGGCGACTGAACCTTATTCAGAAGCCCACACATCCTCTATGCCGCGAAGACATCATGTGGGTGCTGCATTATGCGCATAAAAAAGTGACTTCGCTCGATCCTGCAGCGCAGGAGCTTACGAAGTCACAGTTACTGCAAAGCTATTCAGGCTATTGCCGGGCGGTCCTGCTGCTCATGGACAGCCGCGGAGCGATCCACACCTGCAGTGAGGAAATCCGCGCCTGTCTGGCTGACATCCTGAACGGCCTTAGCACTGAAAGCTGGTCTTAGTCCATCCAGTTGAAGTGGAATACGCCTTCCTTGTCCACACGCTTGAACGTGTGAGCGCCGAAGTAATCCCGCTGCGCCTGAAGCAGGTTCGCAGGCAGGTTCGCAGAGCGGTAGCTGTCGTAGTAAGCCAGCGCACTGGAGAAGCCCGGCACCGGAATACCCATGGATACAGCAGATGCTACCACTTTACGCCAAGCGCTTTGGTAGTTCTCGATGATGTCCTTGAAGAACGGATCCAGCAGCAGGTTGTTCAGCTGTGGGTCGTTATTGTAGGCATCTGTGATGTTCTGAAGGAAACGGGAACGGATGATGCAGCCGCCGCGCCAGATTTTGGCCAGCTCGCCGTATTGCAGATCCCAGTTGTACTCGTCCGAAGCCGCACGCAGCTGGGCAAAGCCCTGTGCGTAGGATACGATCTTGGAGGCAAACAGAGCTTTGCGGACATTTTCCACAAATTCAGCTTTGTCTCCGGAGAACTTCTCGGCCTGAGGACCGCTCAGAATCTGGCTCGCCTGAACACGCTCTTCTTTCATCGCGGACAGGAAGCGGGAGAATACAGACTCCGTGATCATGGACAAAGGCACGCCCAGGTCCAGGGAGCTCTGGCTTGTCCATTTGCCGGTGCCCTTCTGTCCGGCCGTATCCAGAATGAGGTCAACCATCGGCTTGCCGGTTTCCTCATCATATTTGGAGAAAATGTCAGCGGTGATCTCGATCAGGTAGCTGTCGAGCTCGCCCTTGTTCCATTCCGTGAAGATTTCATGAAGCTCCGGAGCTTCCATGCCCAGTACATCCTTCAGCAGCTGGTAAGCTTCGCAGATCAGCTGCATATCGCCGTACTCGATGCCGTTGTGGACCATCTTCACATAATGTCCTGCGCCGTCCGGCCCGATATATGTACAGCAAGGCTCGTCGTTTACTTTTGCAGAAATAGCCGTAAGGATCGGCTCTACCAGCTCATAAGCGCTCTTCTGACCGCCTGGCATGATGGAAGGCCCCTTCAGTGCTCCTTCTTCTCCGCCGGATACGCCGGCTCCGATATAACGGAAGCCCTTCGCTTCCAGCTCCTTGTTGCGGCGAACGGTATCCGGGAAGTAGGCGTTGCCGCCGTCGATAATAATATCGCCCTGATCCAGGTGAGGCAGCAGCTGCTCAATTGTAGCGTCAGTAGCTTGTCCTGCCTGTACCATAATAAGAATACGGCGCGGAGTTTCCAGCGACTCCACAAATTCCTCCACAGAGAAGGTCCCTGTCAGGTTCTTGCCTTCCGCTTCCTTCAGCAGGTCCTCCGTCTTTTGCGGGGAACGGTTATATACGGAAACCGTGAAGCCTCTGCTCTCAATATTAAGAGCCAAATTCTTGCCCATTACAGCAAGGCCAATGACACCAATCTGTTGCTTTGCCATTTGTTGGTTCTCCATCCTTTGCTCTAAATTTGTAGTCTCACAGTGCCGATTCATACACCGTTTTGTTTACAACACTCTTATATTAACGTTTTTCTGCGGAGAAGTGAACCCCTGCTGCCAAAGGCCGCGCGAAAACACCCCTGGTGACCGGAGGTGTTTTTCGTGTATTCATATTTGATGGATCATACGCATAGGCTTAACGCAGTTCAGAATTACCATTCCAGCCGGAACAGCTCCAAAGCAAGCTCCTCCAGCTTTTGCCTGCAGTCTGCCGCCGCTTTAGCATCCCCGGATTGAAGGGCATTATACAGCTTCTCAAGCTCGTCGTCCGTCTCCAGTCTGCAGAGCAGCAGCCGCTGCTCACCTTCCCTGGACTCGAACATCCGGATCATCTCCTGCTCCGTCATGGGAGTGCCTTTTTGATACAAGACTCGCTGGCGGTACCCGGAGATCTCGACCAGGCGGATGACTTCTCCGAATAAAATATTCTCAATGAGGATTTGCCGATCCTTGAATCGCTTCACAACGGCGTGGCCGCGAGTGTTCTCAATCAGCTTCTCCATCCACTCCGACAGCTTGGGGTCCTTGATCATGTAATCCCCGACCAGCTTAAAGCCGCTTCCTGTCCGCTGGAATTTCAGCTTCACGAGCTTCCTTCCGGTGCGGATCGAAATGACAAACTGGGCTTCATTCTCACTCCAGTAAAGCGAATACCCCTCCTGAATCAAATCCTTGATCAGCTCCTGGATATGCCGGCGTTCAAACCGGAGCTCCAGATTGCAATACTCTACTTCCTCGCTCTTATTCACGGCACTCCCTCCTTGGTACTCCTGCGCTTTGTCCATTTGCGGGTGCGGCCCTTATCATGTCTTACGATTTTGACGAAAGTCTTATCTATATCTTATACTTCATCTTATGTAACGGTACCTTGGTTTATTGACTATTTTTGAGCCGTTCTTAGAGGACTTCAACGTTTCACCACTAATATACAGGAAGGCTGTTGACGTATGAGCTTTACCGGATTTGATGCGAAAGATTTTGATGTATTTACTGTTCCCGGCCTGGAGGCCCGGATGGATGCGCTGATTGAAAACGTGCGCCCGAAGCTTGAAGCCCTTGGCGCAGAGCTCGCGCCTTTCGTATCGGCAATCTGCGGGGAGGAAATGTTCGTTCATGTGGCGAAGCATGCCCGGCGCACTGTCAATCCCCCTGTGGACACCTGGGTGGCCTGGGCGGCAGGGAAGCGGGGATATAAGGCGCTGCCGCATTTTGAAGTGGGCATGTTCGAGTCCCATGTGTTTGTCATTTTCGCGATTATTTACGAGAGCCCGAACAAAACGGTGTTTGCCGGGCACCTGGAGCAGCAGCTGCCGGAGATCCGCAAGCAGCTGCCACAGAGCTTTTACTGGTCCACCGATCATATGAAGCCTGAAGGCACCCCGCATGAGCAAATGGACAGCGAGGCATTTGCCGAGCTCATCCGGAAGCTGAAGCAGGTGAAGAAGGCCGAGGTGATGTGCGGGCTGCGCATTCCTCGGGAGGAGGCCTCCCGAATGAACGGCGAGGAGCTGTCCGGTGTGATTCAGAACACCTTCGAAACGTTACTGCCGCTGTACAGGCTGTCTTTCTAAATGTAGACATGCCGGGCTTGCATCCTTGCGAGCCCGGCTTTTGATTGATATTCAAGGCAGACGCCAATACTGTTACTGGGGGACAAGGACTGCAGCGAGCTCGGTCGGGGCACCACGCCTCCAAAAGCTTTGCTTGCATTCCCCCCCTATTTTGCTATACTCAATTTTGTTTAAATCTCTAGATACAGAAAGGTTGTGACAGCTTCCATGGACCATAGCGTAACACCGCTCTTTACCGCACTGAAGGAGCATGCGGGAAACAATCCGGTGCAGTTTCACATTCCAGGACATAAGAAGGGCCTGGGAACCGATCAAGAATTTCGGGCGTTTATCGGCGATAATGCCCTTTCCATAGATTTAATTAATATCGCTCCCCTCGATGATCTTCATCAGCCGACAGGCGTCATCGAGCAGGCGCAGAAGCTTGCCGCCGATGCATTTGGCGCAGACTACACCTTTTTCAGTGTCCAGGGCACGAGCGGTGCCATCATGACGATGATTATGTCCGTCTGCTCTCCCGGGGACAAAATTATCGTGCCGCGCAATGTGCATAAATCGGTGCTGTCCGCGATCATTTTCAGCGGGGCCAAGCCGGTGTTTGTGTCTCCGGCACAGGATCATAATGTGGGCATTGACCACGGCATTACGATCAGCTCGGTCCGCAAGGCTCTGAAGCGTCATCCTGACGCCAAAGCGGTGCTCGTCATCAACCCGACGTATTTCGGTGTCAGCGCGGATCTCAAGGAGATTGTGGATCTGGCGCACAGCTATCATATTCCCGTGCTGGTTGATGAAGCCCACGGGGTGCTTATTCATTTTCACGAGGACCTGCCGATGTCTGCCATGCAGGCCGGCGCCGATATGGCGGCGACCAGTGTCCACAAGCTGGGCGGCTCCATGACGCAGAGCTCCGTGCTGAATGTAAATACCAAGAACGGGTACATTAATCCGTTCCGGGTTCAGACCATTATCAGTATGCTGACGACGACCTCAACCTCGTACATTCTGCTGGCTTCCCTGGATACCTCCAGACGCAACCTGGCGCTGCACGGACGAGAGATGGCTTCCAGAGCGATTGAGATGGCCCAGCATGCCCGCCGCTCCATCAATGAGATTGAAGGTCTTTACTGCTTCGGAGACGATATTCTGGGCGGAGAGGCCACCTACAGCCTTGATCCTACCAAGGTCACGATCCATGTCCGCCATCTGGGAATTACCGGCTATGAAACAGAGAACTGGCTCAGGGAGAAATACAACATTGAGGTGGAGCTCAGTGATATGTACAATATCCTGTGCCTGATTACACCGGGTGACACGCCGGATACGGTAGAGACGCTCATAACGGCTTTGAAAGAGCTGTCTCAGGAGCATCACAATCGGAATGAAATTAACGAGCTGATCGTCAAGGTACCGGAGATTCCCCAGCTCTCACTCATTCCGCGCGACGCCTTCTACGGGGATACCGAGGTCATTCCGTTTAAAGAATCTGCCGGCCGGATTATTGCCGAATTCATTTATGTGTATCCGCCGGGAATCCCGATCCTCCTCCCTGGAGAGGTCATTTCCCAGGACAACATCGATTACATCACAGATCACGTCGATGTCGGGCTGCCGGTAAAAGGTCCGGAGGATCGCAGCATTCAGAACGTCAAGGTCATTATTGAGGCCGATGCAATCTTCTAATTGACACTCATCTTTGCCGGATGCAGGCGCGACGCCTTGCACGTAATACAAACAAACAGCGGTGCTCAGGATCATCTCCCGAGCACCGCTGTTTAGTTTGCAAGCCCTATTCCTGAGCGGCAACGAGCTCGTTATAAGCCTCTTCTACCGCGTTCCATTCGTCTTCATCTTCAATGTTATAGAGAACCATTTCCTCGTCCTCTTCTTGCATACGCAGGATCACGCCGTCTGCTCCCGGATTGTTGCGCTCCAGCAGAAGAGCGTACAGCTTCTCGCCCACGTCGAACGTTTCCACCAGAACCATTTCCATTTCCTTGCCCTGTTCATCGGTCAAGGTCAGTACGAATTCCTCGGCGTCTTGGTCATGATCATGGTCATGTCCATGTGTGTGATCACTCATTGAATGTTAAACCTCACTTCAATTAAATTATCAATCCTTGGTATGGTAACACGGAAGCCGGGACCAGGTCAATTTCAGGCAGAGCCCCGCTTGATCACTGCGAGGTCCATCGGGTGAACCTACAATGATCGGGCTTATTTCAGCACAGTAATGATTTTTTCGGCAACCTTTTCATAGCCCGAGCTTCCCGTCAGTTTGACATAGAAGCCTACCGAATATTTGCCGACGGTATCGAAATCGTACGTAAAGTCATAGGTCCGAAACCAGAAATTATCCTTACCCTGCAGGTTGCTCTGAGACTGAATATCCTTGATGCTGCCTGAAGGATCTTCAATCGCTACCTTGACGGACTCCACATCATCATGCACGGAATCCACCTGGCTGAACACGTTAAACTTTAATTTGCCCCGGTTCACGTTCCCGAATGCCGTATCTCCCTTGAACAGAAAGATATGTACATTCGGCTTCACGACCTGTACCTTGCCGGCACTTTTATCCCAGTCTGAGGCTGCATTCATATCCCGCAGCGGCACATAAATCTTATTATCAATCAGATAGGCACCATCCTTCAGCTCCCGACCGTTCATCAACACCCGGATCTTGTCCTGAATCGAATCTGCAAACAACAGCGTGCTTCCGCTCATTAACGTGATGACCAGAGCTGCGGCTGTGATTTTTTTCCAACCCAGCTTTACCCTCATGTCCATTAATCCCCTCCATTGATTCTCGCTGATACATGTGTATACTACACGACAAAAAGTAAAGTTGCGGAGAACCACATAATTTATGTGTATTTTCCCGGGAATGGTGCAGAAGACGCTGATTAGGTACAATATCAGTATGTCCAATCGCATGAAATGGATAAGAAGGAGGAGGATTCCATTGACCTTGAAATTGCAAATGCTAGGTACCGGCAGCGCTTTTTCCCGAAAGTATTTCAACAATAATGCATTGATCTTTGATGAGAACTTTACACTCATGGTCGACTGCGGCGTCACCGCACCTACGGCCCTCCATCAGCTGGGACGCTCCTGGGACTCTATTGATGCCGTGCTAATCACGCACACCCACGCCGATCATGTAGGAGGACTGGAGGAGCTCGCGTTCCAGATGAAAATGAGATACCAGCGTAAAATCCCGCTGTACCTTGCAGAGCCTCTGGCAGGCCCGCTGTGGGAACACACCCTGAAAGGCGGTCTGTACCAGGAAAAATATATTGAATCGCTGGAGGATGTGTTCACCGTCATTCCGCTGCCGGTAGGGACCCCTGCCGATCTCTCGCCCGGCATCACCGTGGAGCTGATTCATACCCGGCATATCCCCGGAAGGGACAGCTATTCCTTGTATCTCAATGGCCGCGTCTTTTATAGTGCCGATATGACCTTTGATCCCCAGCTGCTGCACCAGCTGGTCACGGAGCGCCGCTGCGATACGATTCTGCACGAGTGTCAGCTGGAGGGAGAAGGACAGGTGCATACCACGCTTTCCGAGCTGCTGAGCCTGCCGGAGGAGCTGCAGTCCAACATCCATCTCATGCATTATGCCGACAACATGGAGCAGTTCCGCAACTCCACCGGCCCGATGAAGTTTCTGGAGCAGCACCGCGTGTATGAGCTGTAGCGGCTGACTGGCTACAATCCACTAAGGCAAGAAAAGCCTGCCCTCCGCGTTAGGAGGACAGGCTTTTCTTCGGTTTCACGTCAGGCCCCTGATGCAGCACGCATGCAGTCTTGACAAGACCCTACAGCTCCTTCACCATGCGTACATGCGGAATTCCGGCATCATCGAAAGGCTCGGTAGAGGTGGTAGTATAGCCCAGCTTGGCATAGAAGCCTTCCGCTTGACACTGGGCATCCAGTACGGAGGATTCCAGCTTCAGCTCCCGCGCTGCATTTTCCATAGCCAGCACGAGCACCCGGCCGAGCCCCTGGGTACGGAACTTCTGCCGTACAGCAATTCGCTGCATTTTGGCTGCATCCTTGTTGTAACGAATGACGCGCCCGGCTGCGGCAAACTCCCCGTCATATTTAATCAGGATATGCTGGGCTTCAGCATCCAGGTTGTCGTATTCATCAATCTCCAGGTCCTCAGGAACCTTCTGCTCCTCCACGAACACTTCCTTGCGGATTGTGAGCGCAGCCCTGAGCTCTTCCTCTGTCGATACATTAATGATTTCTGCTGCCATGTTCTGCACCTCTTTCACGCCCTGCTTGTTCTATTAGCGGTCATTGTAAATGTCTGTGTATACAGCTGAACCATTATACAAAACAATTGATTTTCTGTATAGTGAAAGGAACAGCTTCATTGAAGGAGGAGATATTTATGGGTCTTGGAGGCACGATTCTGGCTGCGGTTGTCATCGCCGTGATCCTGATTGTTCCGATGTTTTACACCATCAAAAAAGGCTACTCCCGGAAATGGGACGAGGAATAGCTTCACCATTCCTCGTCCTTTCTCATTCGTACAGAGTGCCTTCATATCATTATCGTCCCTGCAGCGGGCTTGACGGCTTCAGCGTCGGCTCCTGAATCAGCCGCTCCCCTCTCCCGCCGGACGGGTACACGTCCTCACGTACCGAACGCTCATACACATCCTTATGCACCGGTGACGACGGAGCCTCCAGCAGCGGCAGCGTGTCCGCCCTGCTTGGAATATTGCACCCGGCCAGAAGCAGCATGCAGCCCAGCGCTATGACTGTACCGGCTTTGCGAGCCGACAAGCTGTCGTCTTTATTCTTCAACATCATCCCTCCTGCTCACGCTACCTGCTAAGGCTAGCATTGACTAGTAAAGGGAATTTTATAAACAAAAAAACCTTGATTTCTCAAGGTTTCCTTCTCTTCATATAGGACGGACGGGGATCGAACCCGTGACCCCTACCCTGTCAAGATAGTGCTCTCCCGCTGAGCTACCGTCCTTCAATAAAATATATAATAGCATGATCGCTATCTATAAAGCAATATATTTTTTTGAGGGCACCATTCATTTCTTCGCGCATATACTGGAGGGCGAAAGAGGTGAGTGCTCATGCTACGGCTATGGTATTACAGTCTGATCTGGGCTCTGCTCCTGGCTGCAGGAGTACCCGGTGTTTCCAGCGGCTTCGCTGCAGCAGAGGCTGCAGAAGCGTCTGCTGTTCCGAAGCTAAGCAGTACTTATGCGCTGCACGAGCAGTTCATCCTGATCGAGAAATCGACCAACACACTGACGTACTTCGAAAACGGAAAGGCGGTGAAAAGCTTTAAGGTCGCCACAGGAAAGAAGCCATCCTTCACCCCAGAGGGCTTGTTCTTGATTCACGAGAAGGTGAAGAACCGCGCCTACTACAAAGAGAAGATCAAGGGTGGAGCCCCTGACAATCCGCTCGGTGCGCGCTGGCTCGGCCTGAATGTCAAAATAAACGGCAAGCTCAGCTACGCCTACGCCATCCACGGCACGAACAATCCCTCCTCCATCGGCACATATTCATCCGCAGGCTGTATTCGAATGCATAATGAAGATGTCATCTGGCTGTATGACACGGTGAAGATGAATACTCCTGTACTTATAAGATAAATACCTTCCCATCTTCGGAAATCGGAAAAGACTGCAGCAGCGGAGTACGACATGATCGCCTTGTACTCCAGCTGCTGACCGTCCTGCTCCTATAGAAGCCGCAAAGAAACGCGTCGCTGGCGCGCTGTTTATGAGCCGTAAGGCGCACCAAACTCCAGAATGTTCCGATCGGGATCCAGCACATAAATCTGAGCAAAGCCGGCCACACTGTCCGGCCGAGCTTCATAAGGGATGCCCTGCTCCTCCAGCCATGCTTTTGTGTCAGAGTGACTCTTGACCCAGAATGCAAAATGGCCGTCTACCGTATCAATCCCCCGCTCCCTTAATGTATCTCCGCCTGGATGCTCCAGCAAATGCAGCTGCTGATCTCCGACCGCATACCAGACTCCAGTGGAATTAAAGGGAGGCCGAGGAATCTCCTGCAGCATCAGCTTCTCTGAATAAAAGGCCCTGGCGATGTCTAAGCTTCGGACGGCCAGGCTGACATGATGTAATCCGTTGAAATGAATCATTTCTTGTCCTCCATGGATCATTGTATTCCTTTTCATTATAGCGAATTACAGGGGCGCTGTCCTTGTCCAGTGAGGGTGCAGTTACGTCCCCTTTATCCTACATAAAGAGGGCCGCCTCCCGGAGAATGCATTCTCCCGAAAGGCAGCCCTGTTTTTACTTCGAAGAAGCCTGAACACCAACCGTCACAATCTCATACGGCTTAACCGTCAGCTGCAGCGGCTGTGTGCTGCTGAAGACCTGCTGCTCTTCCTGCTTCTGCTCCAAAATCGTCGTTTGGTACGCAGCAGCTTCTGCAAGCGCGGTGCCAAGCTCCAGCTCTGCGGCTTCGCCGCCCAGGTTGAACCAGCGAAGCATCCAATCCCCGGAATCCCGGTTCATCTTCAAGGAAGAGAACGCCAGCTGCGGATGCTCCCAGGTAAACATGGAATAGCTGGCTGGCAGCTTTCCTTCATGGACCCCGGTCTGAACCGCTGCCCATGGCACCTGGAACTGGTAAGCCTGCGCAAAAGCGCCGTCCTGAATGCCGCTGCCCTGATGTGGAATGACCTCCAGATGGACGGTGGACTCCCCGATGCATTGAGCTTCCGGCGTCGGGAAGTAGCCCCAGTCGCCCAGCTCGCCTACGGCGCGAAGCAGCGTAACGGCAATCGTATTGCGGCCGTCCCGCAGCACTTCATATTCGTTAAGGCCCAGGTTCGCTACCGTCAGGCCGGCACCCTCACCGCTGACATCCACGAAGGCCTGCTGATGTGCTGTATTGCTTGGATTCTCCCACTCTGCTGCCGGCTCGTTGCTGCGCTCCGCCACCTCAAACATAGAGTCCGCCCGGTGAACCGCGGTCTGCAGATCTGTCGGGAACCACACACGCAAGCGATGATCCTTACTCTGATTATTGAAGGTAACCGACATTTGCACGCCTTTAGCGTCACGCTCCAGTGTAATCACCGTCTTCAGCTTCAGCGTAACGGTCTCGCTTGCACGCTGTGCTTTCCGCTCCGGATAATAAATGAGCTCAATCTGCTCCTGCAGCAGCTTGTCATCCGCCGATACCGGTATATCCCACTCATGCATCACTAGAAGGGAAGCACGGAACGGAGTATCCTCAATGACCGTAATTTGTGCTTCAAGCCCTTTTGTACTCAGAGCTTCTTCCCCTTCCGGCTGCTTGAACATATACTCGTTACCAATGTCGCCTGTGTTCTCAAATATCCCTTGATCACGGTATACCTGTCCACTCAGCTTATCGGTCAGGGTAAAGGAGCCGTCTGCATTCAGCTCGACCTTCAAGGCATCATTCTCCATGATCCGGTCGCTGCGGAATAGCGAGCTGTCATGAGACGAGGCGGCTGCGCCTTTGACCAGCGCCAGCGTTTGATAGCCCAGTGCCGGTACATTGGCAGCGTAAAGGGTAACCTTCACCCGGCGGCACATATACGGCTGACGGAAGCGGTCATCCGGCAGATCATAGCCGAATTGCAGCCCCAGATCCTCCAGCGTAAAGAGAACCGGCCGTCCTTGCTCGTCCACAACCGTCATCCCGGAAAGATCTACCTGCTTCATGCGCTCTGCGGTTTCCTTCAAAGAATAGCCATCGCGGAAATAGAGCCGCTCGGCATCCAGCGTTACCGTCACGGTACCGGTTCTCTTCCAGCCTGTGGTGTTAAAGACGACGAATGGCACCGCGCCCTCACCCCATTGGGAGAATGCCGAGGTATCAATGACGTTCGCGATCGCGGCCTTGCTGTCGTCCGCGATATTCTCCGCTACATGGCGGCTCTTCTCGAAACGGGTCACCATCTCGCGGTGCACCTCATCGACACTGCAGCCGCAAATGCTGTCATGCGGATGATTCTGCATCAGTGTCTTCCACGCATAGGTAAACAGATGATGCGGGTATTCTTGTCCTGCCAGGCTTGCCATAGAAGCGAGCGGCTCCGCTACCTTCTCCAGCATGCTCTGTCCGGTCTGGTTCATCTGCTTCAGATATACCCGGGCGGAGGCTGTATTTACCAAGGTCCCCCAGCCGTCGGTACGCTGGCTGCGCAGCTCGCCTTCTACGGTGGACAGCTCTTGGCCCAGATGCTGCCGCAGCTCATCCAGATACTGATCAAAGGTAGAGTGTACAAATTCCGTATCATGATACAGCTTGCCCGCCGTCTGGATCGCTTCCGGCAGATCGGTCTGGATCGGCTGATGGTCACAGCCGTTCATGTATAGCAGCTGACCCGTCGATGCATATTTCTCCGCATCTGCCAGCTTTCTTTCCCAGTAAGCCTTCGCTTCCTCTTCATCTGCCGGCACCTCATTACCGTTGCTGTACCAGTTGGCAAACAGAATTCCGAGTACCTTCGAGCCGTCCGGACCCTGCCAGGTCAGCTCGGAGAAGGAGGATTCATAGCCGCCGTCCGATACGGTATTATTGAATCCGGTAGGCTTGACGCCGCGCCCGAAGAACGCGTTGTCGATGCCGGACTGCACCATCAGCTGCGGCGTTTGGCCGGCTAAGCCGAAGGTATCTGGAAAGTATCCGATTTTGGACACCGAACCGTATTTAGCCGCATCCTCATGGCCAATCTGCATATTCCGCACGTTCGCTTCACTGCTTGTCAGAAATGCATCCTGCAAAATATACCATGGACCGATCTGAATGCGGCCATCATGAATGAGCTGATCCAGCTGCTCTTTTTTCTCCGGCCGCACCTGCAGGTAGTCATCCAGAATAATCGTCTGGCCGTCCAGGAAAAAGTACCGGTATTCCGGTTCCTTTTCCATGGTCTCCAGCAGGGTATCCATCAGCTCGATCAGACGAACGTGATGCTTCTCATAAGGCAAGTACCACTCTCTGTCCCAGTGGGTATGCGAAATAATATGTGCTTTTCTGGACTGCGTCATTGTGAATTCATCCCCCTTGGTTAGCCTTTAACGACCGCAACATGAACTTCTGCCGGGCGGTACACGGATATCAGGCTTCCGTCCTGATCCACGGCAAACAATACGCTGCGATCGGTTTCCAGATTGAAGAAATAGGTGCAGCCTGTTCGGGGATCGCGAACCTCCACCGGAACATCAAACGACTGCTCTGAGCTGAACACATACAGCGAGCCCTCGGCAAAACGCAGCACGGTTCCATATACACCGGCCATCTGACCGCCATGAATCCACTCCAGCTCGGACTTGGCGCAAGCCTGCTTCAGCATATAGCTGTACAGAGCCGCCACCGGCTCTATGCGATCATTCAGCTCCACAGGCAGTGGACACCAGATCAGGCGACCGGTCCCCATCTGAACACTGTGCAGACCCGTAAGCCCCTGATCAAGCTTACCCCCACTGCGGACTTCCTTGCTGACCTGAGCGATTTTGCGGCTGCCGTAGGACACCGGGTAAACGGTGTTTCCAATTTCAAGAGCTTCCTCACGGCGGACATTCACCATTTTGGCTTGGCCCAGCTCATTCTCAAGGCGACCGACCTGACGCCAGTAAGCATCGAGGCTAAGCGGTCCTGTCAGGAGAAGTACAGCTCCGGTCTCTTCCACGATCGACACCAGCTCTGCAAAGGCCTGGTCATCCAGGTTATGAGCGCTCGGCAGCAGGATCCATTTGACCGGCTGCTTCCGCAGCGAGCTGAGATCATATTCGCCCACGGCGCGGAAAGGCATGTTCAGCTCATAAGCCAGAACGCGCGTAGCCGTGGTGGTTGCCTCTATGGCCAGCTTCCGGTTGGAGAAATCATTGGAGTATGGGAAGACGACAGCGCCCTCCTCCAGCTCGCGACCCTTGAACAGATCCCGGATGCCATTCATAAAGACTCCGAAGTCATAGGATACATCGGCCTCCGGCTTCTCCGTTCCGTCCGCGCGAACCGCCCCAATGTGGGATTCATTCGCATTATCCATATAGAAATTCGTATTCCAGATCCATTGCACCGCTCCGGCACCGCCGGTTGAGAAGGCATAGGCATATTTACGCTCCAGTATGTTTCGCAGCTCTGCCTCACTGCGCTTTGCGCGGCCTTCCGGAGTCTCCACATACATGATGCCGGTTTCCTGAATGAGATTCGGCTTATCCGGCGTTTTGGCGAAGATCCCATCCCACACCAGATTATCGTTCAGCCACCAGGAATGCACGGTTGTATAGTCGGCGGCTTCGGCGTAGAAGAACGGAGATGGACGCTGGGCGCCCAGCGCCTCATCCTGTCCTACTGTGACCAAATGATCCGGACATTCGTCCTTGATCGCATCATACAGCTCCTTGGCCCAGCGGTTGTGCATGTCCATCGAAAAGAGTGCGTAATCCAGCCAGCGTGTTCCCTTCTTGGCCTGATGCATATCCTGAACGTCGAAATTAATCTCCTCCGCCTCCGGCGGAACCACATTGTCGAAATCCGGCAGCTGCACCGGAGTCATATTCCAGCGCTCCTGCAGCACCTCAATCTCACCATGACGCTCGCGCAGCCATTCAATGTAAGCCTGGCGCTCAAATTCATCTCTGGCCGAACGCGGACCATCCGAGAAGATGCGCGGCGGATCAAACATGGACGGCTCGTTGATCAGATCCCAGTCTACATGCTTGGTGTTCTTGTGACGCGATACGATCGAGCGGATAAAGCGCTTCTGAGCCTCAACGCTTCGGGGATCCAGATAAGGATTCTTGCCCTCCCACGTTTCCGGGGTAAAGGAGAAGAACGTAAAGGTCACCTGCAGATCATGCTTTTTCGCAGTCAGGAAGAAGGCGTCAATGGAACGCATGACCTCCTCGGACGCGTGTCCATCCACCTGCATAACATTGCGGTAAGCCGTCCACAAGCCGGTACGGATCCAGTTGATGCCGGCTCGCTTCATCTGGGCCATATCGCGGTCCCACACATCCGTATTGGGCAGGAACAAATATTTACGCGCCACATCTGATGTCATGTAGGTCATCCCCACCACCGGCAGCGGCCGTCCGTCTTTGATAAAGTAGTCCCGGTCACAGGTGATCGGCGTGCCCTCTGACAGCAGCTCTGCATCCAAGCGCCAGAAGCCCTGACGGAGTGTCCGCGTTTCACCGTGAGGACCGGCGGCGCTGCAAATGACGCGGTAGGCGCCCGGTATCAGCTCCATCGGAACAGGAATACGGATAAAGTCCATCTGGCCGCTCACTTCGACGGTCAGCTCATGCTGCCATACTTGAGATGACTGCTCTGTATGCTGAACCGTGATCCGGAACGTCCAGGATTCCTTTTCTCCTGCCGTCAGGCGCTTGGACAGCCGCTGCGTTTGCAGTGTCAGCTGTGCCCGCTCTCCAGCTTCGAAGGAAGCGTAGTTCGGCTTGATCCACAGCTCGGTAATGCCTCGCGCTGCATAGTCACACCAGGAGCCCAGCGCCTTCAGACCTTCTTCTCCCCATAAACCGCGGCCGGCCGGCTGATTCACAAAAATCCAGCGGCTGCCGATAAAAGGACCGCCCGTATTCTCCCACAGCACGACCGGTGCCGATACCTCTCTGCCATTGTCCATGATTCCCTTAACCAGCGGGTAAATCCGGGTATCCATCGGTCCAGCCGAGCCCATCTGCTCCGGCAAATCACTGCATTTCGTGACATGCGGGACGAGATTCCAGGTCGGCTCTACCGGAAGCCATGCGTCACTGCCGCTAAAAACAGAAATATCCTGATGGCTGATCAAGCGCGAGACACGCGCACTGTCAACCGGCAGGGTTTCATGAATGTGAAGCTGCTGATGATAAGCGGTTTGCTCCGGCTCACAGACCCAGCTCTCACGCTCTTGCCGGACCGGAATTTTGAACGGTGCGCCGCCGATGGATAGCAGCCCGCCGCCATTTTTCAAATATGCAAGAATGGCAGGCCAGGCCTGCTTCGGGAAATAAGGCGCATGCAGATTGACGAAGCAGCTGCCTTCCCCGGCAGAGGCCAGGGCCTCTGACAGCGTGGAAGCGTCCTGCACCAAGCCCAGCGCCTGCAAGCCTTCCGCTGCAGCAGGAAGACTGCTGTCAGCGGCGGCAGGAAACGCGGGATCATACAAAAAGATCACGTTATTCTTCATAGAATCCCATCCTTCATCGCTTTGTACACGAGCTGGGAGAACAGGCTGTTCGACCAGGCAAACCATTTTCTTGTAAATACAGCCGGATCATCGACATGGAAGCCCTCATGCATGTACCCGGTATCTGCGTCTGTAGCCTCCAGCATGGAGATCATCTCCAGTCTTTCCTCGTCGGTCGATGCCGTTATGCCCTGCATGGAGAGTGCCATATGCCATACATAATCCGGCGGCGTGTGCGGACTTCCGATGCCTCTGGCCACTTTACCCTCGAAGTAGAACGGGTTCTCCTTGCTCAGCGCGAACCGTCTCGTGTTCTGGTAGATCGGATCATCAGCACTCACATAGCCCAGGTAAGGAATAGACATGAGACCTGGCGTCCCGGCATCATCCATCAGGGAGTAGTTGCCGAAGCCGTCCGTTTCGTAAGCATAGATCGGACCGAATTCCGGATGACGATAAATGCCGTAGAGCTTGATGCCGTGGTCAATCTCCGCTTCCAGCTGCTTCAGATCTGCCAGCAGCGCCATATCGCGGAAGATCCATTCTGCAAATTCCTGCATATGGCGCAGCGCAACGACAGCGAACATATTGCCTGGAATGTTGTAATGGAAGTCGCAGGCATCATCACTGGAGCGGAAGCCGGACCAGACCATGCCCGTATAGTTCACCGGCATGCCGAGACCGCCATTGCGGATGGAATCCTCCGGAATGCCGTTGTTGCGCATAAAGCGGTACGGGGACTGCTCGAAATGATGCTGCTCTACCTTGAACAGCTCGATCACCTTTAGCATCGCCTGCTTGAAGCCGGCATCGAACACATCGGTCAGGCCCGTTTCCTTCCAGTACAGATATGCCAGACGAATCGAGAAGCATAAGGAGTCAATTTCAAATTTACGCTCCCAGACCCAAGGAGACATTTCTGTAACATCTGTCGTATTCCAGTGCCAGTCATTGGCTGATTCGTTAAAAGCATTCGCATAAGGATCAATCATAATGTAATTCATGTGCCGCTTGATCAGTCCGCTCAGAATGCGCTGAAGATCAGGGTCATTCTTCGCAAACGGAATGTAGTGCACGACCTGTTCTACCGAATCCCGCAGCCACATGGCCGGAATATCACCGGTAATCACGAAGGTTGTTCCGTCCTCCATCAGCTTCGTCGTCGTCTCCAGCGTATTAGGAAAAGTGTTCTTGAACAGCTGCAGCAGCTTCGGACGGTGAGAAAGCTTGTCCTCTGCTTCCTTTAGCACATCCTGGATGGACTGGGGAAGCTCCAGTGTCGGCATCGGTATTTTGGGAAGTCTGAATTGTTCCATGCTATAGATTCGCTCCTTTGACGGCTTGAAATTAGGATTAGGCAGCATCTGTTTCTTCATTCGTTTATTCGAAAGACCTTCGGTTAAGCATCGGCCTGATCGAAGGTTTATTGGCCTCCATTACTTATCCATATTGAATTATTCCTTTACAGCACCAATAGTCAGACCTTGAATGAAGTAACGCTGGAAGAACGGATAAGCCAGCACAATCGGTCCGGTTGCCAGCACGACCATTGCCATCCGGGACGTATCCTGCGGCAAGGACTGCAGGGCTGCCATGCTCAATGAAGAGTTCTGGGAATTTTGCAAAATAAACTGCATGCTTGTCTCAATCCGCATCAGCATGGATTGCAGTGGAACCAGATCCGGATCATCGATGTACAGCAAAGCGTTGAACCAGTCGTTCCAGTAGCCCAGGGTGCTGAACAGGCCGATTGTGGCAAGGCCCGGCAGCGACAGCGGGATCACCAGCTTGTAGAAAATTTTGAACTCGCTCGCTCCGTCAATCTTGCCGGACTCGATAATAGCATCCGGGACACTAGTGCTGTAGAACGTCCTGAGGATCATAATGTAGAACGCATTGACCGCCAGCGGCCAGATGAGCGCCCAGATGGAATCCTTCAGGCCCAGCAGCTGCGTCGCTACGATGTAGGTCGGAACGAGACCACCGTTAAAGAGCATCGTGAAGAAGGCGAAGAAGGAGAAGAAGTTGCGGTATCTGAAGCTTTTTCTAGATACAGCGTAAGAGTACAGTGCGATCACGAACAAGCTGATCAATGTACCCACAACCGTTACAAAGATGGTGACACCGTAAGAGCGCAGCAGTGCGTCTCCGGTCTGAAATACATATTTATAGGCTTCCAGGCTCCATTGCTCCGGAATGATCTGATAGCCGTTGGTGGCAAGAGATTTCTCATCGGTAAATGAGATAATAAGAACGAACAGGAATGGGAACACACACAGAAAGGCAAAGATGCCGGCAATCAGGTTTGCTCCGATATTCCATCCCTTCGACAGCTGGTGAAAATCCTGTGGTTTAGCGTTGCTTTTAGACACGGCGCGAACCTCCCTTGAATTAAACTCGGAACATGCATGGGTAAAGCCTAGAACAAAGCGTTATCTTTATCGTACTTGCGGACAATATAGTTAGATGTAATGACCAGGACGAAGCCGACAACGGACTGATACAAGCCAGCAGCGGTCGTCATGCCGATTTCACCGGTTGTTTTAAGTCCGCGATATACGTAAGTGTCAATAACGTTGGTAACGGAATACAATGTTCCGGAATCCCGCGGTACCTGGTAGAACAGACCAAAGTCAGCGTAGAAAATTCTGCCGATTGCAAGCAGTGTCAGAATGGTCATGAGCGGCTTCAGCATCGGAAGCGTAATCGCTTTGATCTGCTGCCACTTGTTAGCACCGTCAATCATAGCAGCCTCATACAGCGATTTATCAATGCCCATGATCGCGGCCAGATAAACGACACTGTTATAGCCGATCGCTTTCCAGAGACTGACGAGAGTTAGGATAATCGGCCAATATTTGGCTTCGGAGTACCACTGAATCGGCTCGGCTCCGAACCAGCCAAGAATTTGGTTCAGCATCCCTTTGTCATAGCTCAGGAAGCTGAATACGAAGTAGCCGACGATAACCCAGGACAAGAAGTAAGGCAGAAACATACCGGTCTGGTACACTTTCGCCAATCGCTTATTCACGATTTCAGAAAGTACGATCGCCAGGGCTACGGAGAGCACCAGGCCCAGCACAATAAAGACAAAATTGTACAACACCGTGTTTCTTGTGATGATATATGCATCATTCGTACTAAACAGGAACTTGAAATTATCAAACCCTACCCATTCGCTATTGAATATGCTGGCCAGAAACCCGTCCCGGCTAAAGCGATATTCCTTGAAGGCAATAATCGTTCCGAACATGGGCAGGTATGAGAAAAAGAGAAACCAGATCGCACCCGGCAGCACCATCAACAGCATTGCCTTGTTGGTCATAATATTTTTTAAAAAGCGCCCAATCGCTCCCATGCTTGCGTCCTCCTCTGTATGAAAGAATAGGAGGGGCGGTTTATACAACCGCCGCCCCTCCTATACTAGTGTTGTCTTCAATAATTACTTGCTCGCTTTCCACTCGTCGATTTGCTTTTGAGCTTCAGCGATGACTTTGTCCATACCTGCGGACTTCAGTCTTTCGATTGCTTTTGGAATGAATTCTTCCGGACTTACTGTACCCGTCATCAACGGGGACCAGAACTCTTCCTTCACGTTGTTCAGTGCAGCCAGCTCAGTGGACACATTCGAAGGATCGAAGTTGAAGCCGAGAAGCGGGCTTGCTGTACCAGCGTCATTGAACTTTTTAAACTCTTCCCACTTGTTCTCAGGGTCTGCAGGGTTCAGGTATGTCAGCATGATGTTACCCAGAGCAAAGGTAGGCATATCGTAGTTCTTGGATTCTGGCAGGTTCTCCATCACGTTCTCGCTCACTTTCTTGTAGTGAACGCCTTCGATGCCGGAGTCAACCATGTTACGCAGTGCTACGTCCGTGTTAAGCAGGTTCAGGAACTTCATGGCCTCTTCCGGATGCTCGGAGTTGGCAGAGATGGCCTGCAGAGATCCCATGACGGACCAGTTGTAGATGGTTGCTTCGCTCGCAGGGGTGGATACTACAGGGTATCCATAGCCTTGGCTCCACAGGTTGTCTGCAAATGGCTGGGAAGTTGCACGGTCCATGAACCAGTTGCCGGATGTGAACAGATCCTGGGTAGACGTTGTTGTTGCAGCTTCAGGCGAGATGTAACCAGCCTTGTAGTACTTGTTCATCGTTTGCAGATCTTCCATCAGGTCCGGCTGATCCAGCACGTTGATGACCTTCAGCTCTGGATCGTTCATGTCCACAGCCATTGGCAGATTCTGAATAATGTAGTCGTATGGCAGCGTGTTCAGCGGAGAGTAGTCCTTGCCTACCGCAAATGGAACAACATTAGGCTCGTTTTCCTTCACAGCTTTCAGCAGCGGCTCCATATCTTCCAGCTTTTCCAAGCCTTCAATGCTCAGGTTGTGCTTGTCAAGGAGCGTTTTGTTAAAGCGCCATACCTCTTGGGCAGGAAGCTCTTTGTTTGCAGGAATACCGTAGTTATGTCCATCGACCTTGGAGCCTTCCAGGAACGCTGGGTCCAGCACTTCCTTGATGCCTTGGCCATGGTCTTCAATGAGCTGATCCAGCTCCATGAATGCGCCTTTTCTTGCATTTTGAACGTAGTCAAATGCCCAAGAGCTTGTGAACAGGATGTCCATTGGCTCACCGGAAGCCGCCATAACCTGCATTTTTTGCGTATAGTCACCATAGTCGATCATCTTGATGTCAACGGTAACGCCAATTTTCTCGGCCGTGTACTTATTGATTTCCTCTTCCACCATATCAATGTCCTTCTGTGGAGCACCGATGGTGTACCAGATCAGTTCAGTCGCTTCAGCGGGCTTCTCGGACTCGTTGCCTGCGCTTTCATTTCCAGCTTCGTTGTTGCTTCCTCCGCAAGCGGAAAGCAGCATGGATGCGGACAGCATTACTGTCAGTGGCAACAGCCATTTCTTTTTTGTTTTGCTCATGTTTTACGTCCTCCCTTTTATGTCTCTCATTGCTTGCTACACCTATAAGGTTACCGGATGAAAACATTTTCATATAGGCGAAAAATTAAAGGTATTATGGTGAAAATAAAGAAAAACTGCTCTGAACCTTACATCAGAGCAGTCCTCGAAAGTCACCGGGTGACATGCCAGCGAACTTTTTGAATTGTTTATAAAAATATCCTGTTTCCCAATATCCTACCTGTTTTGATATATCCTGCACCTTAAGAGGCGTCGTTCTAAGCAGCTCCTTGGCCTTCTCGATGCGATATCGGTTAATGTATTCAGCGAAGGTTTCACCGGTTTCTTTATGAAACAGATGCCCCAGATAGACGGGATGGATATGATACTGCGCACCCAGCAGCTTCAGGGACAGGTCCTCGTGATACGCCTCATGGATATGCTGCAGAATCTGCTGGATGACAGGGCTTTTCACATCACTGTTCAGTGCGTCTACCAGATCGCTGACTGCAGCCTTGATGACCGAAATCAACTCATCGATCGCTCCCGCAGCTACAATCCCGTTTAACGTTCTTTTCAAAAAATCCGGGGCTGCGCTGTACTGAATATCACTCAGCTCCATTTTGAACCTGACGATCAGCTCCACCGCTGCACTATGCAGTATACCCGGAACGATCCCCGGCGTATTCCGCAGCGACGCAAAGTCATGATCGATCTGCCGGAACAGCTCCTCCTTGTTCCGGGCCGCAATCGCCTTCGCATAGTCAGGCCAGTGCAGCTGAAACGCCTTGGCGGTCTCTTCCTTCCGCTGCTGAATATCTACATAGTCCACATAAGAAGGCTGCTGCAGCACAAGAAAATATTCCTGCGCCTCCTTGGCGTGCAAATAGCTGTCCGTTCTGCCTTCACCTAAGTCCTCCACGCTTCCCAAAGAGATCGAGATCACTTCATCATAGCAGCGCTCCCTGATTTGCCGCAGCTGGCGGATCGCCCGCGGCTTCTCCAGCTCCGGGTCCTGCATCGTGAAGATGACAACAAAATCTCCATCATCATCGACAAAATAAAGCACCTGCTCCTGCTGCTCCGCCAGCTCTCTGAGCACCCGCTCCAGCCTGACGCTTTGTCCCCGTAGCACCGATACCAGCACATAAGGCTCATCAAGAGACAGCCCCAGCAGAGCGGCGCGTTCCGCCAGCTCTTCTTCACGGATTTTGCCGGTGAGCCAGCGATACAAAATATTGCTTTTTAGAACAGACATATCATATTCATCCAGCAAGTAGCTGGCCTTCACCGCATTTAGCTTGCTGATCGTAGCTGACAGCGTCTCCTCCAGCTCCTCCAGGTTGATCGGCTTCAAGAGATAATTCTCAATCCCCAGCCGCATTGCTTCCTTCAGGTAGTCGAAATCATCAAAGCCGCTCAAGATAATCACCTTGAGGTTCGGATGAACGGCTCGGGCCTCCGCAATGAGCTGCAGTCCGGTCATGACCGGCATGGAAATGTCCGTAATGAGCAGATCCGCCGGCACCTCCTTCAGCTTCTCGAGCGCCTGCCTGCCGTTTCCGGCATGTCCCACGATCTCCAGGTTAAAGCCCTGCCAATCCACAGCATCATACAATCCCTCAATGATAAACGGCTCGTCATCCACAATGAACACTTTATACATGCAGCTTCACTCCTTTGCCGTGACCGGAAACATGAGCTTCACGGTGGTCCCTTCATCCTCGGTGCTGTCTATTTCCATTCTGCTCTGCGGGCCATAGGTCAGTCTCAGGCGCTCGCTGACGCTCCGCAGCCCGAACGACTCACCCGGCGCTTCCACCGTGGAAAGACGCAGCTGCAGCGATTCCAGCTCCTGAGGACTCATGCCCTTCCCGTTATCTCTTACCGTTACCTCGACCTGATCCTCGTGACATTCCGCCAATATTTCAATGCGGTTATCCTCCCGTTCCGGAAGAATGCCGTGGACGATATAATTCTCGATCAGCGGCTGAAGAGACATCTTGATCATCGGCATCTCTTTCAGCTCTTCATCCACATGTAATTTATAAATAAACTTGTCTTTATAGCGGATCCGAAACAGCTCCAGATACAGCCTGCAGGCTTCCAGCTCATCCTTGAGCGTGTAATTCTCTTTCTTCTGCACCATGTTCTTGAACAGGACCGACAAGCTGTAGATCATATCTCCGACATCTCTCGCTCCACGGGACAGCGCCCTCATCCGGATGACCTCCAGCGTATTGTAAAGAAAGTGAGGATTGATTCTGGCCTGCAGCGCCGACAGCTCGGCATTCTTCTCATTAATTTCGGCTTTATAAACCTTATCGATATATTGAACAAGCTCATCTAACATCTCATTAAAGCTATGGGCGATCTGCCCCAGCTGATCTTCCTTGGTATCCTGTATTCGGGCTACAAAATCTCCCGTCTCTACCTTGCGCATAAACCGGATTATGTTATTCGTTCTTTTGGAATAGTTCACAATCAGGAGAGCGGGCAGGCTGATTGCAATCAGGATCCCAATGGAGGCGACCAGCACAATCGTATCCCGAATCCCCTGATAGCCTTCGGCCATTTCAGCCACGGGGGCTACCCCAACGACGGTGAAGCCGCCCTGGTTGTTGGACAGAGTGACCGTATAGGACTCCTCTTCCAGCTGGACGGTTGCTTCTGAATTAACCAGCCGATCCGCATAGGGATATCGTTCCCCATTGTACCGGCCGGAGGAATCATACATTACCTTGCCGTCAGCCGACAGCATCATGACATATCCCTTAATCCCTGGCGCATAGCTCTCCAGCAAACGATCCAAATCCTCTGCCTGGTAATAGACAAGCAGCTGTCCCAGGTTCTTATAGGTTCTCATATCATTGATCGGCATGCGAATGGAATACACCGGCGTCTCCTGATCCTTGACCAGGTTCCTCACCCATTCATTCGGTACCGAGACACTCGGACTCTCCAGCGCCATCGCATCCGGAATGTAGGAGCGGCTCTGATTCGCCTGGTACAGCTTGGACATTCCGCCCTGGGTGTACACATACATATACTGCTTCTCTGCACTATAGAGCATTAAATTACGAATGCCGGGATCATCGTCCAGCGCCTGCCGGAAGTAGTGAAGCACGCTTTCGCTGTTCCCGATCGGAGACTGGGTCATCCGGTCGATCCGCTTGGCCATATATTCATCGAAATCATTAATTAAAAAGTAAGAGGTATCCTGTCCCAAGGATGCACTCCGATACAGATCATTCGTATAGGATTGCACATTTATGTACTTCTGGTGCACGTAACGCTCAACCCGCTCTACCGCTTCCCGCTGATTCCCCAGCTCGTTGCGAATGACGGACTCAGACATCAAATTAAACATCAGGTAGGACAAGGTGACAATCGTCGTTACCGCAATGACCACGAACAGCAGCAGCATCTTGGTAAACATATTATTTTTCACATACGTGCGATACACGCTGCCGGCAGACATGGGTCCGTCCTCCTTAGCATGAGTTTGTTACAATTCGTACCCCATATCATACCACGAATTTCCCCGCTGTCCCGCTGTTATTATCAGGAAAAAAAATAAAAGATGTCCTTCTCAGAAGGACATCTGCCAGAGCCAAGCGTATAGTCTTAGCGATTTACTACACTGTTGCGGTTGAATATTTCGCTGACTCTTCGGCGATATGCGGGCTCACAGGCAAGCAGTACGAGGACCTGATCCTGCTCAATCTGCTTCTCATACCAGCTTGCTTCATCTTCCGGTATGCCCATTCCGGCCAAAGCCTTGGCGAGCGAGTCCTCACCGCCTCCGATGCCGGCCCCTGCAGCTCGTTCGGCAGCAGGCCCTGACACCGCCGCCGGCTCCGGCAGCACTTGAAAGCCTGCAGCAACCTCGCGGAGGATACCAATCACCATTTTTGATGAATCCCCGGTCTGAGGCGGCTGGGTGCCTGTAAGCTGACTCAGCTTCTCCAGCATTTTGACACGCCTTGAAACGACCGAGATGTCTTCGGCCTGAATTCCCGCTTCCTTCAGCTGCCGAACCGTGTTGTACAGATCCGCCTCGGAGTCAAACACCCCTGCCATCAGTATATTCATGCCCCTATCATCTCCCTGAGTCTGAGTTAACAAGTATTAACCATAAGCGGCGGCACGCCAAACGCACAGATGGGAATACCGGAGTGGCATTCTCCAGATTAAGTATTACTGCATAAGATGAAGTTAAGGGAGGGAACAAAATGCCCAAATACCGCATCATTGTCGATCTATCCGACTTCGCGCTGTACCTGCTGGACGGAGACATCGTCATCCGGCAATTTCCGGTGGCGATCGGGAAGCTGGCAACGCAAACACCGCCCGGCGAGTATACCATCGTCAATAAGCAGCCCAATCCGGGAGGTCCTTACGGCTCGTATTGGCTTGGGCTTTCCAAGCCGCACTATGGCATTCACGGTACGGACGATCCAGGCTCGATCGGCAGAGCCGTGTCGGCAGGCTGCGTCCGGATGTATAACGAAGACGTTAACACCTTGGCTGCGCTTGTTCCTATCCACACCCAGGTTACAATTCGGCCGTAAGCTAGCGGTTGGCAAAGGCAAAGAATGGACCCGGGACAGATGTTGTCCAGGTCTGGCAATATGGTTAATGAGAACTGTCAAGTGAGACGAGCCGCTTGATGCGGCGGCTCCAGATTACATACCCGGGAGGGATTTTCGCAATGCTTCAGAACAAGTATTTCCGCACCTGTCTTGGCATTATCGCCTTTTTACTTATTGTATATCTGCTTACGAAGATCAGCTTCCTGTTTCGGCCCTTTGTCGATATCTTCAATCTTCTGCTTGTACCTATTGCACTGGCCGGCTTCTTCTATTATTTACTGCGGCCGGTCGTGGATTATTTAGAGAAGCGGAAGATCAAGCGGGCACTTGCCGTACTGATGATCTATTTCGTCTTCGCAGCCCTGTTCGCCCTCTTTATTGTCACCGTTTGGCCGACGCTGCGCGAGCAGATTGAGAATTTCATCTCCAATGCACCAAATCTCGTACAGGATGTCCAGAAGCAAATGGATGAGCTGAAGAAGAACTCCATCATCGGCCAGTACATTCCTTCCGAGTCGGAGCTGTACAATCGAGTGTCTGAGTATGCCAATCAGGCTGTGGACTGGGTTACCAACTCCATGAGCAATGTCATCTCCGCTGTGTCGAATTTCTTCATTATCGTTGCGACCGTGCCGATCATTCTCTACTATATGCTGAAGGAAAGCGGCAAGCTGCCTCCGAAAATCCTTGGCATGCTGCCCCGCCGCTACCGGCGTGAGGGCCATGAGGTGCTCGGTGAAATGGATAACGCCCTCAGCAGCTTTATTATCGGCAAGGTTATCCTGAACCTGGTGCTCAGTGTTCTGATTTATATCGGCTTTCTGATCATCGGCCTGCCGTACTCTCTGCTGCTGACACTGATCTCCTTCGTGCTGAACTTCATACCTTATGTGGGAGCGATCCTGGCAACGATCCCCGTCGTGATCGTCGGCTTCATTGAATCCCCCGGCACGGCGATCTGGTCTGTGGTTGTCATTATTGCCGCCCAGCAAATCCAGGATAACATCCTGACACCAGTCATTTATGGCAAGCAGCTGGATATCCATCCCTTAACAACTGTCGTGCTCATTCTGGTGGGAGGGAACTTCTACGGTATGCTCGGCGTACTGCTGGCTATTCCTGCTTATATGGTGATCAAGATTCTAATTGTACGTATTTACGAGCTATTCCTTGCCGAGAAAGTCGAAAACGCCTGACCTATCCCAAAAAACACCCTGATCTCAACGCCAAGCAGCGGCAGCGCTCTTGGCCTGAGAATCAGGGTGTTTCATTGTCAGTGGCTAACGCAATGGTTAAGCCTTGCCACGAAGAGACCGCACGACGAAGCAGTGTTCGTCCTTACGCAGGCGAAGCCCATTCGATAACGTAACCGTATCCCGGTCGTGGGCAGTCAGCGTCTCCTGGTAGGCTGTTAACGTATCTCCCTTCCACACCATAACACTGGAGCGGAAATATACGGCATTATCAAACTGGATGGAATGCTGGATGATATATCCGATTCCGTTCAAGGCAGGAGCATGATCGCTTGGCTCTACCTTGGCTACTAAATGAAAGGGAATGCTGACTTCCCCGGGAGAAAGAATCATCCGCTCCTGGACGGTATCCCAGGATTTCAGCACGCCTTCAGTCAAGGTCTTATCCTTATCCCGCTGCTGTACTGCAATGCGTCGGCCCACCCAATGCTTCAAAGACAATCACCCCCGATGATGTGTTTCGTCCGGAAGCTCCGGCAGCTTCCAGTCGATAATCTCCATGTCGTGCTCCTTCAAGAAAGCATTGGCTTTCGAGAACGGCCGGCTGCCCAAGAACCCTCTATGCGCTGCCAAGGGGCTTGGATGCGTCGATTCCAGCACCAAATGGCGCGTCCGGTCGATGAAGGAGCCTTTTTTCTGTGCGTAGCTGCCCCATAGCATAAATACCAGCGGCTCCTGCCGCTCATTCAGCTTGTGAAACACGGCATCCGTAAAGCTCTCCCATCCTAACCCTTTATGGGAATTCGGCTGTCCTTCCCTAACCGTCAATACCGCATTCAGCAGCACCACACCTTGCTTCGCCCAGTGCATCAGCGACCCATGATGAGGAGCAGGCACCCCCAGATCCTGATTCAGCTCTTTATAAATATTATGTAATGATGGCGGAATCCGGATGCCCGCACGAACCGAGAAGCTTAAGCCTTCAGCCTGCCCTGCTCCGTGATACGGATCCTGACCCAGAATGACTACCCGGGCATCCCGGCAGGCCGTCTCTTTCAGAGCTCGAAAAATATCTTCTTTCGGCGGATACACCCTGTGTTCCTTGTATTCTACAGCCAGCTTCATACGCAGCTCTTGAAAATATGGCTTGCTGATCTCGTCCTTTAGCTGCTCGTCCCAGTCGTTGTTAAACAAAGTCCAGCGTCCTCCCCGTCATTTGCTGCTGTCAAAGGTTTGTATACCGATACTACAACGTTTTGGCATAAAAATAAACCGGCTTTTTTCCTAATTTCAGGGAAAACCGGTTATTTCGATGCTTCGCTTCCACGCTCTATACGGCGAACTGTGGTCAAATCCGGATCATAAGAGTCGCCAGGCGCCCGGCTTTCGATCTCAGCTATAACATACTCTCCTACCATAAAGCGCTCATGCTCCCGGACTGGCAGCCAGAAGCCGTCTACAAGGATCTGCCCGGTCTCAGAAGAAATGTCTTCAATCTTTCCTTGTACGATAAAGTGACTGTCCCCTTTCGCACACCCTGCGAGCATCATAGCGACCGCCAGCACCATGAGGCTGGTTGAAAGCCTAGTCATAACATTGTTTTGTATTTCTTCCAGCTTGCTGTCGTTTTCTTGAAGTATAACAACTTCTTTCTGAAGCGCTTTATAGACAGAATATACGGATGTACCGATCAAGATCATAATAATGCCAGCAATCGGGAGAAGAAGACGCAAAATGGCTATGTTGTAATAATACATTTCGGGGGTGTCCGATCTCGTTGTTTGAGGAATAAAGAGCAGTAAGCCGCTGATTATTAGTATCATTCCAACTACAATAATGCTGGCACAAAACCGTTTCACATGGGGTTGAGTACAATCTCATCAACTCCTTATGTTATTAAGAAGATTTGCGCTTTCACTCACTCCGGATAAGCATCGAGCGCACGGGTGAGTTTCCAATCTTATTATCATTTGTTATCATGCGAAGGGAGTTCTCATTAATCCTATTCGGCAATGGTCCCCTCAACGGCACTTTTTGTAACTTTCTTCCTAATATTGCGTCTTTTATAAACGCAATGAAACCAAAATAGTTGCGCTGCATAACAATCCCATCAAGGTGCTCAAGCAGCCGCTGCAGCATGCCAAATTCTCTGAGCAGCCATGGCATTACTTCTGCGTCAGGGCGGCGCGTCCGCCTTTCAGAAGATCTCCAACGGATGGAGAAGGAAGTAATTTGCTTGCCACGCAAACCAGAAAGCTGTTCATGGCAGCTAGGCGCTAACGAGAATGCCACCGGCCTCCTCCGTGAGTTTTTCCCGCAGGGACACGATTTCTCTTCTGACCTTTTTTTATTCGTTCCTATAACTTAATCTATTTCAAATGAGTCTTATAGTAATGAAAGTCAAAAGGTGAGTAGCATTGAATTTTACGGAAAGGTTGTGAAATTTTGAACATTGCGGGAAGCAAATTATTATACCTACTTGGACTTGCAAGTGTAATCAGTTTGCTTTTGACCATTTTCTTCATGATTTTCCAAAGCGATTTTGAACTGTCGACTGAATACTTCAGTGATGTAATCCAATTCACGACGATCGGCTACACTTCGCTTATCTACATCTTAGTGCCCCTATTCTTTTATTTGTATAGGGATGCTAGAGTAATAAATCTAATCATCATCGCTGCTGCAGTATTAGTTGTGCTCGCAGTTATCGAACAGATCATGGTAAGTCTAGATATCCATTCAGTCGGGTCGTACCGTATCTCTTCTGCATATTTATCGTATGGATTGTTTATAACGGGGATGATGATTTATAAGAAGCTCAATCCTTCTAAAAATGCTATGTCCGTCTTTGCAGCACTATATCCGATCAGCCTTATCGCTTTTTTGTTTATTATCTGATGCATATGACCCGTTTGACCATATTCCAGATATACCGACCTGTACTATCAAACCAACCAGTATTAGTATCTCGCTCCATGACTTGAGTCCTGTCTTCCTTCTTGCAGCGAATTTGTTCAGAACCAGAACCGTCCAAGAAGATTGCATCAAAGCAGCCCTCTGCAATAAACTGTAAGCGTACAACTTTTGTGCCACATAAGCACTTCCATCCTTCTTGATTGTACAAATTGATCCAAGCAGACTCGAAAAGATTGCTTTGATTTGAGCCCGCTGGCAGACTGAGGTAATGTCTAGCTGGATCAAGCAACACCTTAACATTCCCACACGATTTGGCAAAAACACAACATTAACCGAAGTGTTCAGATACGTCACTCTGCGGACAAATCGTAGTCCGAGTTAATTACAGATCTTGGTTAATCGATAGGCCTGATTTGATATAATAAATTTATAGTGGGAGGTGAACAAGATGCAATGAACGAGAAAAGAAGAAAGACGAGATGGATGAACCGGTCAGGAGCCTGCAACGGGCTTCCAGAAGGGCTCGTGCATATAAGGTGTCATTCTTCTTTACTCGACCATATCTCAGGGAGCTGATCAAATGAACGTCCACAAGATGAATAAAGCAACGATGATTCTCAGCGTTGCTTCTATGATCATCAGCCTTACAACAATAGCCATACTCATTGTAAAATGGTGATATCAAAATGACTTACAATTTCGCATCCAAAGAAGAATTGGCTGACTGGATCTCTAATGAACTTGTCAGCACTGCCGAAGCCATCGAGATCCTTGAGAGCACACGCCAGAACCTTCACTCGTTTGTAAAACGCGGAAAGCTTACGCCAGTTAAAGAAACCAACCGTGAACGATTATTCTGGCGATCTGACGTCCTCGCTCGCAAAGAAGAAGCTGCCGTTTATAACCGGAAATAACCCGCCTCAATGGCGGGTTTTTTATCTCAGAGATTCTTTCATTCCGGATCGGGCAAACACTACTATCGCAAAAATCCGTTCCTAACAGCAAAAAGGCTGATGAAAAACCAATCAAACTCGGTGATGGCAATGCGTATTAAGACTTTTAACTCCTGAATTAATGCAGTTGATTAGGGTAATTCGGTTTCAATCAGAACGATTTCATACGCTTGTTGATAGTTCTCAAGCATGTGTTCTCCTAATCTTTCTACTATGTTTCATAGTGATAGTTTTGGGAGATTACATAATCTATTTTACAGACTCCGTCCAAACAAACCAAGCTTCGCAACGTGTGCAATACATCCCTTTCGGATGACCTCTTGATCGAATCCACAGCATGGACAGCATTGACTATCGCTCAGTAGTAAAGCTTTTATATGTAGTTTATCTCGTCAAGCACTGAATTCGGTTTTGAACCAATTTTTTCTACAATATCTCTTCATAACCCGAATGTCTCATATGTATTGTGCATTTTTAAGATAGATATAGAAAAAGAAGAGCAGCATACACTGCTCCACTTTTCAACTTACTCTGGATTGAAAACCGATATTGATTCAAAATAAAAGTTTTTCATTTCTTCATGCTGGTTTTCAGGGGTCATTTCCTTGAACCATTGTTCAAGTGTATCTTCTTCTTTAAGATTATATGGTCTCCAAAAAGCTATCCCTAAATCACTGAAGCGATAGCTAAGTCCTGCCAGACTTTCTTCATCTTCATCGTACACGTTATTCTTAGTTAGCATTTCCACTATATCTGATGCTTTAGTTTCAAAGACTTCTAAATTCAAATCTGGGATAAGACATTGATAAAAATCTTTAGCGCCATTTGCTACTTCAATAAAACTCACTTTCTCGTAATCATCGTATTCAATATTATAGAATATGGGACTGTTCTCAATCAATGTTTCAGTCTCACTTTTGTCCATTCCCAGATTAACTTTACCAATCGCCTTCCCTGGAATGATTAACAATTGCATCATTGTAGGCACCCCTTATTTAGTACTGGTAAAACCAAAATATCTTTCAGCTAATATTATTGCTTCAATGTAGCGCCAAGCAGACCACTTACCTCCAACTGTACTAAATCCTGAAATTTTCTCGCTTTTAACAAAGCTATTTCTTGTGATCTAAAACTTTTAGCCGCAGTTGAACTGCCCCAGGATTCTTCCCAAATAAAAATGGTACTCGGTTTGATCTTTAAGATTCTTGTCATAAATAAAAGCCCCTCTCTGCACTTTTTAGTTACAAGTGCCGAAAGGGACTATTACTTGCTAGTCCTGTGTACTAAGAAATTAACTCTCGGTACACAGGACCTTGCTCATTCTAAAGATAGACTCATAAGGACCTCCATAATAAACCCTTATAAAGCTTGTATGCCGAGGACGGGGGTCGAACCCGTACGGTAGTCACCTACCGCAGGATTTTAAGAGGCTTTCGCCTCTTAAAGCGCTACCTGTACGGCTGCCATGCGCTAATCAACGTTATTTAGGCGGTAGGTACACGAGGACCTCTCCGTTAATTTTATCGGGATGTGATTCGCATTTACTCGATACTGTGCGCTTATCACGTTATGAGTATAGCGGAAATATATTCCGTATGCAAACAAAAAAAAGGCGCAGTCCTAACGGAATCTAATCCGCTAAGACTGCGCCTATATTTACGTTAACCCTCGGGTAAAAAACGGTTTAACCCCTTTAATCCGGACCACGCACCTCTTATTCGACCAATTGCATAGAATTGCTTAAGGTTGTTGCGGTTTTCGTCATTTTTCTTCCGGCGGTTACACTTTGATGACCTTGGGCTCCACCATCCCTTGTTGAATTGCCTCTCGGTATTCGTACTGCGACAGATCGTATAAGCTACCATGGATTCGCTTGTGATTGTAGTTGTGGATAAAGCTGCTGACGATTTCATACGCTTGTTGATAGTTCTCAAACTCGTGCCGCTGATAACACTCCGATTCCAGAATCGCATGGAAGGATTCGATATGCGCATTCTTGTTTGGCGTCTTGGGTGGAATGCGTTCGTGAACGATTTGAAACTGTGCACAGGCCTCCGCAAAGCGATGGCTAATGAACTGGGGACCATTGTCAGAGCGAATGACAGGCCGATTCGTGTTGTCAAAGAGCTGGCGCTTCATCAGCGCTTCCTGCGTGATTTGAACCAAGTCCTTGGCCTCGCAGGACAGGCCGTGATGATAGGCGACGATCGCCCGGTCGAACACATCGATGATGCTCAGCAGGAAGAAGAAGCGCCCTTCGCCTTCGACCCACCCATACTTAATATCCGTTTCCCAGAGCTGATTGGAGCCTGTGAGCAGCCGGTTATTGGCCAGGCGCTTCGGATGCTTGATCTTCAGCTGCCGCTGGGGCCGCAGGACGTTCATCGCCTTGCACAGGCGGTAGACTTTCTTCTTGTTGATCACCAGACGATGCTCACGCTGCAGCATCTTTGTCAGCTTTCGGTACCCGTAGACGGACGTATACTCGTCCGCCAGTAGTTCCATGATCCACTCGCTCACTTGTTCATCGCTAATCCGCTTGCCGTCTTGCGTGGTTGAATAACCAGGCGCGGGGCGACCGCTCCTGTGGATAGGTTCGTGATGTTCAGATCGATTCACATGTGCATAATACGTCGAACGCTGCACGTCTAAAATGCGCAGCACCAGACGAATGGCATGCCCCAACTGAATGTACTTCTGAGCAATGGCTATTTTATCCTCAAGTTTGGATTCGTTTTTTTTAACAGGTCACGGAGGATTTCTCGCTCCAGCGCCTGCTCGGCATACAGCTTCTTCAGCTTCTCATGCTCCTTCTCCAAGGTGGCATAATCCGATGCCGTTGGGATGAAGGCGCTTTGCTTCAATGCGGATCCGTCCAGTTGTTCCAGATCCATGCGGCTGAGCTCCTTCGCCCAGCGAAGCACCATCTTGGGATCCAATTCATGCTGCCGGGCGACGGTCGTCATGTTCCCGACCTCTCTACCCTTGGCGACCACCATCTTTTTGAAATTTAGATCGTACCGTTTTCTCTCCATTTGCGTTCCCCTCCGACTGATTTCAGTGTATCGGAATAAGGGGTGTATTGTCCAAGTTCATTTGGGGGCTAAATAGGTTGACCGTTCATTGAATTCAACTTATTTGGAGACAATAACCATATTTCAGCGTCACTTTCTTGGCTCCAACCACGGAAAGCAAAAAAAAGTGCAGTAGCAAACGACTCTGACCAATCAAGCAGCCTTGTTTCAACGCCGTGATGTTGCATAACAAACAACAATTCCCAATCCAAGAGTTTATGGTCGAGATGCCCATGTCTCCTAACGTGTAGGTATCTAAACCTCTCATACAGCAAGTACTCATCCAAATCCCTAGGGATATCACTTCTAAACAATCCTGAATTCAATTTGTAAGTAGCATCAGAATGCCCTCTAAACCAGACGACATGGTTATCGTTACAAAAGTCATCTACTTGATTCAAAATATCCATCCATTCACTTGAATAAGCCATTTAACCCTTTACCCCTCGCTTCGAACCGCTTATTTAGGCGTACCTCTCGCGTGGAAAAACTGCTTACCCCAAGCCTTTAACGCTATCCTCCCTACGTCCGCTGTTCGTGTAACTACATCGTTCCGTTTTTGTAGCATTTAGCTTGCTTTCGTTATTTTTAACTTAAGCCTTAACGGTAACAATCCGCCCCTTGCGTACACGATACTAAACCATCCTGAAACGCATCGCTTATTCATAATTGAAACAGCTCCGGTAAATCAGCCGTGTCATTCTATAATCCGTATCCTATTATGCCAACAAGGGAGAACGCGAAATTATGACTTCTATGAAAAAAGTCACTCATTAGCTAGAGAGCGACTTTTGTGGTTATTTATTTTTGCTGATCATTTTCCCATTTGTCATAATCCTTGTCTTATCGGTCAAGATTACCGTCTTGTTTGAAATATTCTTCGGGATCTGGTCGTGAATTGTAATCATAATTGCCATTAGGGTCATTCGGATGATTATCGTTCGGCATACTAAATCAACCTCCTTCCATAATATGAACTTCTCTCATATTTTATTATTACTAAGATGTTCATCTCAATACATAAAATACCTATGTAAACATTATTTGGATCTCATCAATGAATATTATAAAATCAGTTAAATAAATAAGACTTATCGTGCTCCTCTAAATTTACAATCCCGTCATATCGAGCAAGTATATTTTTGCCGTCCCAACCGGGTGGCATCTTTGTTCGTATTAAACCTTTTTCTTCTTCGCTATGTACGGTTGCTGTCCAAAGATACTTATCGAGAATTTCATATATAAAATCACTGCTTTGTAATAAGCCATTTTGAGCGACTATTTCACATTGATCCTTTATAAACCTGGTTTTCGGTACTATATGTTCGTATGACAATCCCTTTAAGCTGCCCGATTTTAACAATATCAAGGCTCTTGGGCTTACAAAGTCTGTGGTGTAACGGCGATCTTTCCGAGACTTTGGCATATATTCTTGCAATAAGGTAATGTGCAAATTAGCAACAAATTTAGTTCTTGCCTCTCTCATTCCCTTCATATAGGATTCATTCTCAAATGGTAAGGATTTTAGAAAATAAAAATAACTATCAGCCAACATCCTTAATACAAATTCTCTATTAGGTAGCATGTTCAGTCCACCTTCTTTCGATCTAATATCATTATTCCACTACCTCAGTTATATTTTATAAATAAGTACATAACTTACCACCTTACGTCCACTCCTTTGCCCGCTATAATCGGTGTAGAGGTGTTTATATGTTTATTGATCCGATGTTACTCGCAACCGCGCAAGCACCGTTCTCGGATTCGCGCTATATATTCGAACTTAAAGTATCTCTATAAATCAACGTGTACATTATTAAAAAAACAATCCCAATCCTTTTGTACCATGTATAATTAGCTAAACTTAAATTTGCACATAAATATCATACTGTACAAAATATCCGAATTGAGTAGCCTTGAATCCTTACTTCTACAACAGAAAAATGCTTTTATAACCCAATCAATCTCCAATCAAATTTCTGAAGCTTCAGGTTTCATAAATGGTGACTATTATGATAGCAGAACTAAGATAGAGACAATAGTGAAGGCCTTGTACGGCAAAAAGGCACTTGCTCATGGAGCAATAGTGAAATAAGTCTAGTGAATCGATATGAAGCGCTTATTTTAATTGAGCATTTTGCATAATTCCTTTTTTGACCTCAAGACAGTATGATCTAATAGCGCTCAACTTTGTTAGAGCACTCCGATTCTAAAAAAGGGCAGACCTGCAGAATTTTTGACTTTGCTCATTTTTAAGCTGCTGTTTGGTTCTTTTTACAAGCTGCAGAAAGTGCAGAGACAAGCAGTACAATCGCGTTTAGATACTGGTGAGTCGTCACTTTCTGAATCCTCCAGACATGCATCTCGTCTGCCGTACGTAAGATAGGTTTTCATTCTGGAGTTACATCGCTCTACGCTGGTGCGTTCGTTCCTTCCAGCGCTTTGTATCCCGATGCGGGCTGCAATATCACCGGAGGTCATCCTTTGCATCTACTTTAACTACCATGCCGTAGTTAGAAGATGAGCAGGCGGTCATACCCAGGGGACAATCCACCTTGCCGGTGGCGTGAGGGCATCGGAACTTCAAATAATCGCCATCGGCGCCCCAATACGTCATCGCAAATCCCATCGAACACCGAGGTGTTCCGTTGGTTGTCATCCCGACAGGAGGCTCTTTCTCGCCTCGGGGATTGAGAGGAATAATGGCTTGCGCCTTCACGTTTCGGGCGGCTTCATAGACCTTCATTTGGTCGTACCACGCATCAAGGATGAAGAATTTCGTGCGTTTATCGACAGCGAATTTCTCGATCAGACCGGGAGCCATTTCCCCGTCGTTCACATGTGCGGGCGTGACTTCGAGAGCTAATGGAAGCTCGCTTTTCTTCTTAGGCTGTTTTTTTTCGTAAGCATGGATAGCGGCGCTATCGATCGCAACGTGACTTCCGTCGATGATGCCGTCTTGCCTACAACGTTTGACCAAGTCTTCAGACAGCTGCTTAGCCAGATCTTCTTCGTCAGTTCGGCAAAAACTCGGCTTAATGTAGCGATAGACTGAGCTTCGCGATCAAGCGGAAGTCCACATTGACAACGAAATCGAAGATCGGTATCCAATCGATGATGCAAATCGGTAAATGTCTGAATGTGCTCGAGAGGAGCAGCGAGAAGTGCACGCAAAATGCCTTCTCTACAATGCCCATTAGCCCCTCGGGGTGAACGACTTATCAGCTCTTTAGCGTACGGACGAAGATCCAAAGTTCTAAAAAATATAGGCAATCGATCTTTTGAATGCATTTTTAACAGATCTTCAAAGGAAAATAGACTTTCTTGGAGAATATACAATTACAAGTGACTTCACTTCCTTGGCTCGTTTTCTGGTTTGGTCACTTGAAAACTTCTCCAAGTTGGGGTGAAGTCCTTTTTTTATGTTTGAAACTCCTTGTTTATCAAGGGCTCAGATTAATGCAAAATGCTCAATTAAATAAATTCCAAGTGGTTTTAAAAAACCGATAAGGAGCTCTATTGCAGCGAACGAACGGTAGTAGCAACGGCTCCAAGTAGGACAGGCAGGGCGACTAGTCTGGCTTGGGTCTGCAGATGGGCTGCCTAGTTTATTAAAAAATAGTTTTTTAAAAAAACGTAACCTTTGTGTTTGGAATTGTTTATTAATATGAATATCCATCCTTAAAGAAAGGAGAACACAATTAACTAGGGAAGGTGAGACTTTCGCAGACCAAATTTTCACGAAAAATTATGAAATGAGAGGATGTATCTTGATGTTTAATGCGAAAAGATTACTTTCGTTCTTGTTGGCATTTGCTCTAGTTTTTTCGGCTATGGGAGTCGTTTCAGCCGATGTTTCACCTGAGGAAAAACACTTACAGACAGCAATCACAGAAGGGCGATCTACCACCCCAATTTCAGAGCTAAGTGAAGAAGAAGCCAATCGAGTAATCGAGAAGCTCAATGAAACTGCTGAGGTAATCGAAGTTGAGGTTACTAGACCAAGTACGACACCTGGAGCAAGTCAACATACGGGTTTTACAAAGTTAATGGTGCAACCGGCCATGTTTCCGTACACTTAGAAGTATGGGTTGAAGGTGGTGACATAGCTACCTTAATCAACAGGGTCAGGGGCTATGCAGCTTTTGCGACAAATGTTGAAGGCGTACGAGAAGATATTAATTACGTTCCTTTCCCACCAAATAAGGTGGTGTATGTTACAGAAGAATCAGATATACGTATAGATTTTGATACTGATCTGGTATTGTGGGAGGGTTATGCGACTGTTTCTTTATTAGGTGGATGGTCTGACGCAGATATTTTCTTCGATAACGAAAGGTACTTATAACCCATTTTGTTACTACTTAAAGTAATGAGATCATGACGCGTGAACAAAAGTGTATTATTGGCGTGCAGCGCACAAGACTGCACGCCCATTTTTATTCGGCCATTCGTTGACCTGGTTTGATAAATCCTATTTAAGGGAGTTTTATTAAAATGAAGATTCTTTCTAAAATCGATAGGCAGGCATCTAACGATCAATATGATGTTGCTTCTTTGCATCAAGATACGATTAAACAGGAAGTGCATTCTGTCAGAGACAATAAAATAGTAACCCGAACAATTGTTGATGGTGATATAGAGTTCACGGAATCAGTATTCGACCCAAAGGTAATAGCAGATGTTATCGTTGAAAACATAAACATTCAATTATCATTATATCAATTTTATGTCTATTACAGTGGAGTTAAGAATAAAGAAGCGCATAAAAAGGAGAAATTAGTTTATGAGCTTCGTTATCCTAATGAGGGAAGCAAGGTAAGTAATGAGTTATTATCTAGTTTGCTTACTGTCTTTGATTCCTTGAATGTGGTTTACAAAAAAAATATGATGATTATTGCTGCGATGCTATCCGATATAGATACAAAAATAAAAATCTATGATCTATATAAAAAATTATATGAGAAATCTCTGTTGAATCCATTTATTGTAGCATTTACAAACGAAATGAAAGTAGGGGAAATGGAAATCATGGGGAGTGCTGTCTTTCAATATGAGCCTTTCCTCGACGATATAGAATCGATTATTTTGAATCAGAAAGAAATAATGTTCATTGATTATATTGAGCAACAATTGAACCTATCCGATTATTTCATGTTTTATTGCTATGGTTGGAATGAGGATGAAGTTGCGGCCAGTGTATTACTGAAAAAGCTAGCCAAATATTTTAAAAGAATATTTTTAACTTCAAAGCCTGATCCATTCTCTTCGGAGCTTCTCATGATATATGCGGAACGTAAGTGATACTTTAATAATGCCCCTTTGGACGAGTTAGAAGCGCTAATTCAAGGGTAATATTCGTTATAGTGTACTGAATACGTATAGAGCCAGGCCCACCCCTAGCTATGTTTACAATCCGATATTTACTTTCGTATAGCCTGCGCCATCACCGTACATCGCGCCAAGCACATCCGTATTCACCAGCGCCTGCAGTCCGCTCGCATCCTCCGGCACCTTAAACGTTATGCGCCCTTCCGCTTCGATTCCGGGATTGAGCGTACCTTCCGCCAGGTAATCCGTATCGTAATCATATGTGCGACCGCTGTCGTCGCGTAGCTTCATTGTGCCGGTATATAACGTCTTAGCTTCGTCGGACTCGTTTACCGCGCGCACATTCACCGTTACAAGTTGCCCGTCGCGTTCTGCGCCTGTTACCTTATATGAGAATGCGCCGTCGATAAGCGTTTCGTTAAGCGCGTACGTTTTCGGCAATGCCGGCGGGACGCTCGTCCGATCCGTATTGTTATTACTAATCCACGTCATAATTACCGTAACGATCGCGATACCAAGCAGAATATATCCGAGGACTGCGAAATCCTTCTTCGTAAATTTAACGTCATTATTCTCGTCCATAATACGCCTCCATCGCGTTAGTATAAAAAGAAAAAGCGCACACCAGCGAAGTTACATTATCCAATTAGTATATAGATTGAGCGCCCGACCACTACGAGCCGGGCGCTTAGATCTGCCTATTTATTTTCTCCAATAAGTTTAAATTCTCCGCTTTGCTTTGTTCCAATCTCATAGTTCTTAACTGTGACACTAACGTAAGTGTTATCGTCCCAAAGTGGTAAGTTTTCAGTGCTGGCATATCTCTCAATAACCGCGTCTATTATGGCATCAGATTTCGCTCTAACCTCACGATCAGTTAATTCATATGCGCCTTTACCTTCGTAAACATATGCCATATCCGGTTGGTTATCAACGTCAATTACTACGTTATTTAGATTTCCGTTTTCTCCTACATTGAAATATACTTTCTCAACTATAAAATCATCTGTCACTACTGCACCTTCAATAGAGTGAGATATAGTATTCATTAAGACCACGTTTCTAATTAATTCAAAAGCCTCTCTCATGCTCTCCTGGTCTTTTTTTAAGCTCGTATTTTCAGCCTTATATGTTTCATTCTGTTTAGTTAATGCAGCCAAATCTTCGTTTAAGGTTTCAATCTTGGCTGATACACCATACCAAACCACGACCAACCCTATAATAGATACTATAACCAAGACTAACGAGACTAGCGGTAACACTCGCTTATCGTTCTTTGGCTGCATAACCTGCTGTTGTTGACTTAGCGATTCTACCTCAACATTATCCAACATAATAACCACCCTTCATAAACAAAAATATGGTTATATTTTACTATGCAAAGGTACAATTTACCAAGCACTTTATTTTTCTTTATCCGGAGCATTTCCGCTTGAACTGTTCCGCGGTCCACTCCGCCACTGCCTCCGCATAGCAATCGTAGAAGACGCCCACCGGCGAATATACGCTTTCCTTCGGCAACCCTGTCCGCAGATCAACGGCCTTCTGGAAATAACGATCCGCGGCTAATCCTATAGCCTCCGGCTCTAATTGACCGCTAAACCTACGCGTCAGCATCGCGTATATATCGGCAAAGTATTGGTCGTATAGAGTCGCGGTATCGTTCAGCGGCAGTTTTCGTAATGCTTTCGATAGCGATTTAAGAATATCGGCAGTGGCGCTCTTATTCATTTTTTTCTTAGAGTCATTAATATTTAAATCATTAATTACTTGTGTCGAATTATCCGCGTCCGGCTTAGCCATGTCGGGAAAATCCGTAAGAGGAAAGTCAGGACCTGGCTCATCAATGATCGGCCGCTCATATACGATTGTTTCCATCCCTTCAATCTTCTTCGTATCTTCATTACGTTTCTGACTACGCTCGACATATCCGCATTCTTCAAGCTGCTTAAGTGCGGAATACACGGCGTCCCTTCCGTCTTTCGACCGTTTAACGAGATCCGTAACATATACCTGCCAGTTTGACGGCTTAGACAACAGATACGCAAGTAACCCTTTCGACTTCCACGTTAAACGCTCGTCCGATAAGAACCACGGATCTATGATTGCGTAGCCGCTATCACGCTTCTGGACGCGGACGATGCCGCCTGATGGCTTCGTCATGTTATCGCACCTCTCCGCTTAGTTTTAGCGGTCAGCTTCTGTACCGGACTCGCCTTTGAATGCTGCGCTTTGAGATCGTCATTGACTAGCGCAATATACCGCCTTGTCATTTCCATAGTCGCATGGCCGAGCGCTCGCTGTGTCGCAAAGGCATTCGCGCCGTTTCGTAAGAACTCAAGCGCAAATACATGGCGCAGATCATACGGACGGATATGCTTTCCGATCTGTTTACCGTATAACTCCAAGCGGTCGCCCCAGGTGTGGCGATTTAATTTCCGCCCTTCATACGTGCAGAATATCGGAACATCATCCGACCACTCTTCCGCTCTGACGGATATAAGTTTGCGAATAGATTTAATTGTGATATCGCAAATAGGTAAAGTACGCGCGATTCTACTTTTCGCTACCTTTGACGGCACGTAAATTTCTTGCGCGGAATAGTTGAAATCTTGCGGCAGCAAGGACAGCGCCTCAGACGGACGTATGCCGGTGTCCAGCGTCAAAAGGATTAACGTGTAATCTCGCAAGCCTGCGAATGTCTTCTGGTCTGGCGCGTCCAGCAGCGACTTTAAAACGTCTGTTTCGACTGCTACCGCCCGATTCTCTATCTTGCGTTTCTTTAGATTGGCGAGTGGATTTGCGGAGATATACCCTTGTCCTACGCAGTATTTAAAGAATGTGCGAAGATAGGTTAAACGGCTGTTAAACGTGGCCGGCTTAATATCATCGGACATATGCGTAAATACAGCTTCCTTAAGCGCCTCCATCGAATCCCAGGCGTTAGGATACCGCTTGAATAGTAAATTGACGGTTCGATCGTAATCGTGCGCCGTCTGTTCGCTGATTCCGTCTAACTGCTTATGGCGCTGGAACTCCGATAGGACCTCGCGCCAATGCGGACAGGCGGATTCTTCCGGTTCTATAATCCGTAATCTGGACAAAACAAAAACGCCTCCTTATTCGGAGACGTCTTCGAGTACCTTGCGCGAGTCCTGCGTACCTGCGGAATGTTCCGTTACAGATACGAAGGACCTCACCGCTATTCCGCCCAATTTTCCGTTGATGTGAGCGCATTTTTCCGCGTAATGCCGAGGACGGGGGTCGAACCCGTACGGTAGTCACCTACCGCAGGATTTTAAGTCCTGTGCGTCTGCCAATTCCGCCACCCCGGCATGATATATCGTCTTGGCGACAAGAACGATAATAACATGCTTGGCAGCTCATTGTCAACGACAAATGATTGGCAGCTATTTAGAAATATCAATAAAGCCTTCCCCGAACACATCCCGCACGTCATGAATACTGACGAAGGCATTCTTGTCCTCGGCGCGGACAATTTTTTTCAGCATGGCGATTTCCTGCTTGCTGATGACGATATACAGCACATCCTTGGGCTGGCCTGTATAATAGCCATATCCCCTCAGTACGGTCACTCCCCGATCCAGCAATTCCATCACCCGAACGGCAATCCGGTCATGATGGCTGGATATAATTGTGACCGCTTTTTTCGGATTCAAGCCCTCAATAATAAATTCCATAGCTTTCGTTCCGATGTACAAAAGGACCACGGTGAACATCACCTTCTCCACACCAATAACAAATACTGAAATTGCCGCCACAATCAGGTCAAAAAACAGCAACGCATAGCTCACATTCCAATCCCAATACTTCGTCGCCAGCCGCGCCAAAATCGTCGTGCCGGCCGTCGTACCGCCTACCCGGATGATCAGCCCGATCCCGACACCTGCCAGCAGGCCCGCAAAAATAGCGTTAATAACCGGCTCACTCGAAGCTATCCGCCAATGCTCCGTCAAATGGAGAAACAGCGCATTAAAGCCCACCGCAATGATCGTGTACACGGTAGTTGTTTTATCCAGCAGCTTGTAACCGACCAGCAGCAAGATCCCATTCAACACGATGCTAACCACCGCAGGTGACCAGCCCAGCAAATAGTAAAGGATAATCGAGATCCCGGTCACTCCGCCCTCCCCAAAATCATTCGGGATGACGAATACATTCACAGCCAGCGCGAACAAAAATCCGCCGATGATCAGCATCAGCATATCGTATAGTCTTTTTTTCATCCTCTTTCATTCCTCCACCTGGCGATAAATCACCATAAAAAAAGCGATTAAAGGAATAAGCATCCCTTTAATCGCTCAAAGTGCATCGCTGCAGTCTTTAGCTCTTTTAACAATCTCCATTATAGTAATCGTGCTCCAGTTTGTAAACAACAAAAAGACACTGCGATATCCGCAGCATCTATGGTATATGCTCTAAAGTATAAACCATCAGGATCTCTATGTATGGCCAGGCACGAAATGTCTAAGCCATTGGCGGCTGATGGGGTCCCGGATTCTGATCCCTCAACACGTGAGGAGGCGTATCAAAAACATATGGCGGTGCTGGTGGAAGCTGTGGTGCAGGCGCAAGCGGCTCCGGATGTGCAACGTATTGAAATGTTCCTCCATCCGGTGCCGTACCCTGAGCCCATGGCCCGCAGGCGCTGGCGTCTCCCCGGGAGAAGTTATACAGCACATGGGACACCGCTTGAATCTCGCATTCCTTCGGGAAGGTAGACGGAACAATTACCCCTTCCTTCTCCTCCAGCTCCCGAATTGCAGCAATCCACTGATTCTGATGCATGGTGTCTCTCGCCAGAAGCCAAGACAGCATATCACGCACGCCACGGTCATTCGTCATCTGGTACAATCGGGATACCTGAAGACGCCCCTGGGACTCGGCCGTTAGATTCATGCGGAAATCAGCTAACAAATTCCCGCTCGCGGCAATGTATTTACCATTCCAGGGGTAACCGTTGCTGTCAGACGGCGCCGCACCCAGACCCGTAACGATGGCATGCTGTGGATTACTTCCCCCGATAATGGCAGCCACTACCGGATCTCCCATCGCCTGCTCCAGCGTTTCCATGGGTGCATTCTCCAGCAGCCGGGCGATCATGGTAGCAAGCATCTCAACATGAGCCAGCTCTTCCGTCGCGGTATCCATCAGCAAATCCTTATACTTGCCGTCCCCACGCACGTTCCAGCCCTGAAATAAATACTGCATCGCCACCGTGATTTCTCCAAATTGACCTCCCAATACCTCCTGCAGCCTTCTCGCAAATACCGGATCCGGGCAGTCTGGCTTAGCATGATATTGCAGCTCTTTAATATGAAAGAACAAGGATCGTCACCTCTTTGTAGAGTTATACCTGACTGTATGTGGCGAATGTCGTCGGTATGATACCTTTACTGCAAAATAACAATCCAAAACCATCAACTCCTTGTACCCGAAACAAGGTCCAAGCCTTACATTCAAGAAGCGCGGTTCGTGCCTTTCTTACGACGCATAGCCAAAATGTTCTCTGTTCGAAACACCCTTGGAGCACCTGACTTCAAGCAATCTGCCCGTACCAGATGGCCCCTAACGCCAAGCACTTCGATCTCCCGCTGCGTGATCGCTCCCAGCCGGTCTATATAAATAATTTCAACAATATCTCCAATGTACTTGCGTATATTATTCATGAACAGCCCCTCCTCATCCAATAAAAGAGAACACTTGTTTGTGTTATATACTTATTATACCCGAACACTAGTTCTTTAATCAATGGCTAAATATCGATGTGACGGTGCACTAAGGAAATATATGGAACTTTATCAACGCGCCTACGTAGTCCTTTTTACGAGGTGATTGAGATGTTTTCCATGGTTCTGGGATTAACACTGTTGTATGTTGGAATTCAAATATTTCGCCATCCTGATGCTGATCTTCTTCGCTGGTTCTCCCAAATTCCGGAGGAAGTAGTTCGAAGCAAAGAAGAATTGCTAAAAGAACGAATCGGTGCTCTGCTCACCATTTTTTTAGGCATTGTGATGTCACTGTCAGGAGCGCTTTCTTTTTTCGATGCTTCCAGTCTCGGGCTATTTATCTATAGTTTCATATTGGGCTTGATTACAGTAATATTTGGCATTTATGCGGCCAGAAATCCGGAATGGGGCTGGCTGCAAATGCTCGGATTGGATACAGAAAACGACGATTTGCATCGTTGGTTTATCCGAATCATTGCTAAAGGCGTTGTGATATTTGGGCTCCTGTGTATGCTGCTAAGCGCCCAGTTTCTTTTTGCATAAAATATGTTCACGCTGAATGTCATCCTTCATAGGAATCAAATCTTTTTCGAAATGAGGTGTAGCTGCTTGAAGAAGATCGAACATTTATTGCATTTGTGTATTGGAGGCACTGTACTTTTCGGAGGAATTTTTGTGTCAAGATATTTTATAAAGAAAGAATTTAGTGGAATTGAGCTAGGTCTAGCCAGTATCTTGCTTCTTGCTATCCTATTTATTAGATATTGGAAAAAGATGAGGAGATAAGCAGCGGCGCCTACGGTCAATAACTGTTAACAATCCGGATTAAACAAGATCGTAATTTCATAAAAAGACCTGCCAGGAGCGAAATAATCGCTGCTCTGACAGGCTTGAAGCTCTCAAAAAATTTATTATTTCCATTGTCTATCGTAAGCACTCTGAGCAATCTCCAGGTACCTCGTTATTCCCATTTTATCAAGCTCTTTCAGATAACCGTCCCAATCCTTTTCCAGGTCTAACCCACCAAGAATGAATCGAGCTATGCTCTCCTCCACATACGGATTAATAATCGAACCAAGCTGAGCAAATTCCTCTGCCTCTGAAGTTTCTAAGGAAAGCGGCGGAACCACGCGTTGTTTGAATGGCTCATAATGATCTATTGTCGCTTTCGTCAGCAAATATTGTAATTCCCATGGATTACTAGGGTCGTATACCGTCCCTTCCGTCCATTCTCGTGGCCAGTACCCTGGATTGGTGAAGTTCCAATGCGATTTTTGATCAGAGCCCCACTGCAGAATCGCCTTGTATGCAGCCGGTTTTCCATTTACTCCAATGCTGCCATCTGGCGCTTTCTCCCAGTCGACCTCTGGAACCCCCAACCTGCTGCGAGCCGTTACTTCTTCATTGTAAAATTGATCAGCCCATTTCACGGCAATGTCTGCACATTCGTCTTGACATGCATTCGTTAGAATCATCATGTGAGAAGCCTGTACATAACCATAAGGGTCCCAAATACTTTGCTGCACACCGGACGGTCCCTTTAGAGGCGGAATGGCGACAAAATCCTTAAATCGTTCCCCATTCACGTTGGCGAATACATGGGGCCCTCCGGAAGGTATGGCTCCTACAATGGGCACCTCCCCACCTTCCACCAATTGTTTGACCTGCTCTTGCTTCTGCGTAAAGCTGACGGGATCGAGCAGTTTCTCATCGGCCAGATTCTTCATATAGCTAAGGCCCTCTCGCCATTCCGAGGTTGTGTAGGCAGAGGTGATAGTGTCTTCCTTCAAAATGAATCGATTACCTCCAGGATTTAGCACAAATGCGCTCATTATAAACATGTCAACGTTTTGATTCCAGCCCGTAACAGAGCCGATGAGCGGAATTTCGTCAGCCTTTCCATTCTTATTCGGGTCCTGTTCCTTGAACATCTTCAGCATATTATAAAACTCGTCCGTCGTAGTAGGCACAGCTAATCCAAGGTTATCGAGGAAGACCTGGTTAACCCACATCTTCCTAGCCATGGTACAGTTATAACACTCCACTATTTTGGGCAAGCCATAGATATTTCCATCCGGAGCTGTAATCATTTTTTTTGCGCCTTCAACCTTATCAATAACCTGCACAAACTCAACGGAATGCTTATTGATGAGCTCATTCAACGGTTGAAAGACACCTTGAGGACCATACTTTGATACTAAATCATTATTCACGCCGCCCATAATAATATCCGGCAAGTCAGAACCACTGGCGAATAGCAGGTTGAGTCTTGTATTCCAATCCGTATGAGGAACCAGTGTCCAATTGATCTGCACATTGGTCTTCTCCTCAAGAAATTTAGTGAATTCGTTATTGATATAATCAAGAACAGCTGAATCTTGTTGAATCATGACATTCAGCGTCGCCTTTTGTGGTACGATTGGAAATTCACCTTTAGCTGACACTTTCGCGGATTCTGCTTTTGTTGAGTCGTTCTGCTCTCTTCCCTTATCCGTTGGTTGCGGTTGAGTCTCTTCACCTGTCTTTGAACACGCTGCCAACATTACACTAAATACAAGAAGAAGGGCAAGTAACACGCGGTAGCCTTTTTTCATAATTCCGCTTTCCTCCCTTATATATCTTTTTTTATTGCCGTTTTACTGACCAATCATCGATACTACCCTTTTACCGAACCAATCATCACGCCCTTCACGAAATACTTTTGTACAAACGGATACGCAATCCACACCGGTAAACTCGCTACGATAATGAGGGAATACTTTAGCAGGTCAGCCAAGCCCTCTCTCTGTGCCATCAGTTCTGGATCCGTGATCATGCTAGGGTCTATTGAATTGCTCACCAGGATGTCACGTAATATAATTTGCAGCGGAAAGAGATTACGGTCGCTCAGATAAATTAATGCATCAAAGAAGGAGTTCCAATGGTGCACTGCATAAAACAATACAAGCACCGCAGTAATCGCTTTGGAAAGCGGCAACACAATGTGATACATAAAGCGTAGATGATTGCACCCATCTAGCTGAGCCGCTTCATACAATTCATCGGAAATCGTTGACTGATAATAGGTTCTTGCGATAATGATGTTGAATACACTGATTGCACTTGGCAGAAGCATCGCCCAGCGAGTATCAATAAGACCATAATCTTTGACCGTAAGATAAGTTGGAATAAGCCCTGCTTGGAACAGCATGGTGAACACAAACAACAGCATCATGAGATTGCGTCCCCGAAACTCTTTCCTTGACAACGGATACGCTGCCAGAATAGTCATGCCAACATTAATGATTGTACCCGCTGCTGTATAGAAAATCGTATTGCCGTATCCCGTCATAATTTGATTGTTTTTGAAGATTGCCTTATATCCCTCTAATGAGAAATCAACCGGCCAAAGCCATACCTTTCCCGATATGACTGCTGTGGTTGAGCTGATCGAGGAGCTGATAATATAAATGATGGGATACAAAACAACCAATAATGCTACTAACAGAAAAACATCGATGGCCGCAAAGAAGAAACGATCCCCTCGAGACATTCGAATTTGCTTCATTTCATCACCCTTCCTTCAAGCTCTACCATAGGCTGGTTTGATTCATGCGTTTGGCCGCTTGATTGACTGTCAATAATAAGATAAAGCTCACAAGTGAATTAAACAGGCCAATAGTGGTGGAGAAGGAGAAATCCGCAGCCGAGGAAGCAAGGCCTATTTTATAAACATAGGTTGAAATGACCTCGGACGAAGCAAGATTTAATGGATTTTGCATCAAAAGCACCTTTTCGAATCCGACGTTCATGATTTGACCTGCCTGAAGAATTAAAAGAATTACCATTGTAGGAAGGATACATGGTATATCAATATGCAAAATTCGTTGGAACCGGCTGGCTCCATCGATTGTGGCTGCCTCATGCAAGGATTGATCTACGCTCGCGAGAGTGGCCAAATAAATAATCGTTCCCCAACCAGCATTCTGCCATATTCCCGACCACACGAAAATTGATTTGAAATACTCGGGTACACCGATGAAATCCAGCTCCTCTAGCCCGAAAGGCTGCATAGCTGCATTGATCAGCCCGGTTTTCGGATTAAGGAATTGCAGGATGATGCCGACCATGACCACAGTGGATATGAAATGCGGCATATAAATGACAAATTGAACAACCTTCTTAAACTTTTCGCGCAACGTCGCATTTAACGCTAATGCCAAAAGGATGGGAATTGGAAAGCCGACAGCCAGCTCATAAAAGCTGATACCTAAAGTATTCCAAATTAATCTCCAAAATAAATATGAATCGAAGAATCGTTCAAAGTTTGCAAATCCAACCCAGGGACTGCCCCATATACCTTCTGACCACATAAACTTCTTAAATGCGATCTGAATGCCATACATGGGTATATACCGGAACATGATCAACCAAATAACAGGCAACAAAATAATGAGGTACAGTTGATAATCGTTTTTAAGCGTTTTTATTATTGCCTTCGATTTCAAAGACATCCCTCCTGACGTCTGTGTCCAATTTCATTCAACGTACCAAGCTTCGTTCATCCGAAATCCCCTCCACCCCCCATCTGTTTCAGATCTGTTCTTCATACGTCTTCGCTGGCTTTAAAGCGTTTTCATCAATGTCTTTGATGTTAAGACATCCCTCCTCCTGTCATTTATGTCATTTGCGTTCATCGTACCTGCGTCAAGCTCATTCTGAAAAGTGACAAGTTTCAAAAATCCGCATTTATTCCTTATTACGACGCTTGCACTAGTATCAGACATATATAGCTGCAGCACCTAGCGGAATAATGCACGGTTCAGGAAAATTTGTTACTATACTACTTATCGCTATCCAAGTATGATCATACGTAAGCGCTTTCTTTAAAGGGGTGAGTATAAATGGTCGGCTTCAAAAGAATGATCAAATCGCACACAATCTTTATTCGGTTTGTCATCTCGTATTTTTTGGTGCTATCCGTAACGGTAATTATTGGAGCCATTTATTATCACCAGCTGCTAAACATTTACACCAAAGACTCTGTTAAGAGCGGTCTCCTCTCGTTAAATAATGGTATTCAATTAGTACAGGCCCGTTTTGCCGAGGTTGACAACATGGTCACTCAGATGATGCTCGACAAGGAAGTTGCAACGTTATTTCAAAGAAATGATCAGCCAATTGTGAACAGTGATTATTATCAATTTAGGCTGATTCAACAGAAACTAAAGTCTTATTCATTAACCAACACCTTTATCGATGAGATGTACTTATTAATGGATGACATAAGTGTCATCATTTCCAGCAAGTATGTAGCAGACCACCTACCAGAGTTTACAGCACACTTTATGAATTACGAAGACTTAACCTACGCAAGCTGGAAGCAACAAGTGATGGACGAATACCATTACATGGATGTGTGGCCCTCCCGTCTTGTGACAAAGGAACATATCAAGGAAGCATACATCACTTACGTCCATTCGTATCCCACAGGTAGATTTAATTCCGATCAAGGCGCAATAGTTATTCACATCAAAGAGGAAGCGTTCACCCAGTATTTTCGCAACATGAGCATGATGCAAAACGGGCTGTTTCTTGCGTTCGATCAGAATAATGATATTCTTGCATCCTACAACTACAATTCTTAACAGAAAGACATCATCAACCAACTTGACGATAACAACCTGAAAGAACTTGAGATAGACGGAGAACGCTTCGTCGTTATCCGCACACAATCGGAATATCGCGGATGGACGTACGTCGCTGCCATTCCGCTAGCCCACTTCGAGAAGCAGACCGCTTCCATAAAAAAAACATTTTATGTCGCCTTCTCGCTCATGCTACTGACTGGAGGCATCATCGCCCTCTATATGGCATATCGGAACAGCGCTCCACTGAGAAAGGTGATAGAACGACTGAGTAACGCTCATACCGAGCAAGACAAAAGGACTTCTAGAGGATTCAATTTTCTCGAAGGCACGGTATCTCAGCTCATTGATTATAACGACCACCTGAGACAGCAGCTAGAGCGTGAGCAGCCCTTCATTCGAGCAAGCTTCATGGAAAGACTATTACGAGGCGGCTTCGCCAATGCAATGGAGATTGACCGAGCGCTTAGCCACGCCAAAATAACTATGAAGGGCAACCGCTATGTGGTGATTCAGATGCAGGTCAAGGGTTATTTTGACGACTATACAGTAGAAGGCTTAAAAGATCTGGACATTGTGAAGCTAGTCGCGACATCAGGTTTGCAGGGATCATCGCACAATCAGATTCAGGTTCATTGGATATCAGAGGATAAGATTGCAATTGTATACGTATTGGATGAAGAAGTGGAGCATCAGATTGAGTCTGCTACAAAGGTGTTGCTAAGCGCGACGGCTGATAACTTATTAGAGGAATACGATGCGCGCGTATTATTCGGGATCGGAGGTGTCACAACTAGCTTGATGGGGATCGCCCGCGCCTTTGAGGAAGCAGGCCAAGCACTGCAATATGGAGCCGTCCAGAAGGGACAATACTTAGTCTGGCATCACCATCTGCCTCCATATACGCTTGGCTATTATTATCCGCTTGATCATGAGTCCCGGCTCATCCATTGTGTCAAGAATGGCAATGCACCTGCAATGCTTAGAGAGCTACGCGAATGCTCCACGCAGAATCTTGAACGGCGCAAACTCTCTGTATCTGAGCGAACACAGCTGTATTATGAGATACGCGGCACGGTCATGAAACTCAGTCAAGAGATATTGGAAGCAGGGCACCCCCATCAGGGCACTCTTGATGAATATTGGTTACTGATGGATCAACAGGAAAACACAGAGGGACAATTCCAAGTATGGGAGACCATATTTACCTTTCTCTGTGAGATAGTAAATCAAAAGAAAACAAGCCAGCATCATAAGCTTATCGATCAGATTGTTGCGTTCATCCAGAAGCATTATGCCGATTTCGACCTAGGTCTTTATCGAGTAGCCTCAGAGTTTGATCTTACAGAAAAATATCTCTCTCAGTTTTTCAAAACTCATACCGGCGAGAATTTCACCAATTATGTTGAGCGCATTCGAATGGATCAAGCGCTTGAGCTGATGAAATCGACATCACTTACGATCCACGAGATTTCTTCCCTTATTGGGTATGATCAGAACAATACTTTCTACCGCGCATTCAAGAGAAGATTCGGCGTTAGTCCAACGACGTATCGCAATCAGCCTTGATGACAACTAACCAAAAGGAGATGTATTATGCGAACTATTTTTATTTTAATGGACAGTCTGAACCGTCATATGCTCAAGTCTTACAACCCACATTCTTGGGTAAAAACCCCTAATATCGATCGGCTAGCAGATCAATCCATCTCATTCGACAATCACTGGGCCGGATCCCTTCCATGTATGCCTGCGAGAAGGGATTTGTTCACGGGATGCTTTAACTTTTTGGAACGAGGCTGGGGGCCCATTGAACCTTTTGACATAACCTTTCAGAAGAGGCTTAGAGCCTATGGTATATTCACTCATCTCGTTACGGATCATTACCATTACTTCGAACTTGGGGGAGAAAATTATTGTCAGCAGTTTAATACTTGGGATTTCATTCGGGGCCAAGAGTATGATCCTTGGGTTTCGCGAGTAGATCAGCCTGCACTGCCCGAAAGCCATTATGGGAAAATATCCGCTCAATATGAGCTGAATTGCAGCCGATTCCATTCAGATGCAGACTACCCTAGTCCACGTACCTTCGCTTCTGCTTGTGAGTGGCTGGAATCTAACCGTGAAGCTCAAAGCTTCTTCCTGATGGTTGAAGCGTTTGATCCTCATGAGCCATTCGACTGCACAAAAGAATTCCTTGATCTATACGAGAACGAGGATGAGTATACGGGTCCACATTACAACTGGTCGGGATATAAGCCTGTAGATGTACCATATGCTGCTATCACTCACCTGCGCAAGCGATATGCGGCTACATTATCAATGAACGACAAGTGGTTAGGCAAGCTTCTTGATACAATCGATCAACTGGATATGGACAAGGATACCACGATTATTCTAACGACAGATCATGGACATCTGCTAGGCGAGCATAACTTTATTGGCAAGAACGAGCCTCATGTATATAATGAGATCGCCCACCTGCCTCTTTTCATAAGGCTGCCTGGCGGGGAGCGAGCACAAGAGCATGTGTCTACCCTAACTCAGACCGTTGATCTGATGCCTACGATATTGGATTTGTATGGCATTCCACTGCCGGAACGCCTGCATGGACGATCCATACATCCGATATTAATAGGCGGTGATCAAGAAGAGTCTGTGCGTGATTATGCAATATACGGCTATCACGGTAAAGCCGTCAACATCACAGATGGAGTCTATACATACTTTCGCGCACCAGTAATCGGCAATTCTCCTTGCTTCAGCTATTGCGGTATTCCGACCACTTTATGGAGCTTCCTAGCGACGGAGCGTGCAAGCCAGTTTGAGGTAGGAAGATTTCTTACTTATACCGACCATCCTGTATATAAGATTCCTATGCATGGCACCAAACATGAACTTATAGAGGTATCGCAATTATTCCACATCCAGCGGGACTACGGGCAACGATCGCCTATTCATGATAAAGACGAAGAAGAAAAATGGATGAAGCGACTGTCCCTTGCGTTGCACGAATATAGTGCACCAGAGGAGCAATGGAAGCGACTCGGATTGGAGCGACAGCATCCAGTTTCTAACACCTGACCAGTTGAGCGCAAAAGGCAATCCACGTCCACTTAACGAGTGAGTGTGGATTGCCTGTATAAAAACTATTTTCTTATCGCCTCCTCTTATAGTTCGTTCCCAATCATTCACTCCAGACGCACTTCTTACATGTATTCTACTGCTTGGATCGCGTGTCTTTTTTTTGGGCAGGCGGAGACTGATACGCCCTTCTGAAATGAAAATCCACAATAAAGCAGCGGCGCCTACAGTCAGTAACTATTTAACAATCCGCATTAAACAAGATAGGTTCAAGCACCCAATCCTTTTCTCCCCATGTATTTGTATTTCTAACTACATTAATTAGATAATTTTCATTCACAAAAAAATCTATAACACGTCTACTTACCAAAGTATTTCTATATACATAATCTGAGCTTTTGTTTTCATAAGTAAAATTAAAATCCAATACTTCCTTAATATCATTAGGGTTATAGTAATATGGCGGAAAACGATGGCCACCAAGTTTGCATTCCGTGCAACGTCTATCTTGGTTCAAGATATAAGGATCTGATAAAAAATCATCTGGAATGCACTGTTTAGGCAGAACGTTCGTAGGCATTATTTGATAACCCCGTATTTTCGCCTCTTTTCTGCCTTTATGTAAAACTTGAATTAGGTTATAGCCTGTTAGATCAGACTCGCGCAATAAATTTGCTAAATTCTCTGATACGACAAAAAAATGATTAACAAACATTATAGGATTTTTCATCAACTTGTTTACATCTATAGTTATATTCTGATCTTCCATGTACTTCTTGCGATTGCATAAATCACAGAATTTTTCAAGTTTAATTTTAGGTTTTTGGAGATATAAGTCTGCTTTATTTCCAATAGACCGGATGTTGAAGAGAGGGGACCTTTTGAATTCTTCTTCTTCATAAACGATAGAAAAGCCAAAAGAGTCATTAGTGATATAGGGAACAACTCCATTTAGATCCTTAATAAATCCCCCAATTGTATGACTGTCATACGTCATTGTAATTAGATAAGAATAATGATGACTATCTCCAACAGTAAGATCCAAAAATTCCGTTACAGTTGCTCCATGATCCTTTATAACTTTTTCTACTTTGTGCTTGTCCTCAGTAGAATATACTATAGCACTCGTTACAGCGAAAAGATTCAAAATTATTAACCTCCTTTCAATCGTAACGAAAGATCCGCCTCATGCGGGTATCATGCTCTCGAAGCTCACGGGCGGCAGCATTTACAGGCATTATAGGTTTTCCAATTCCAGAAATCAAGATGCCGCCAATGTCTCTGGCCAGTATCATGAACCTTGCTTGATGCCCCGCAGTTGGGACAAGCGAACTCAGCGCCTTTCTCGAAATCGACAAACAAATGCCAGGCTTCATCCTGATCATCCTATTCAATGTGCGTGAGTTCCCATGGTTTCTCAAGCGCCATTGCAACTCGAAACATCTCTGTATTGAGGTAAGCGGTGCTCTTCTCCTTCAAGTGAGCGATAGACATGAAAACTGTACTCAATTCCATCAACTACACAAGCAGGGGTTATCTTTCAGATTATCTTATTATAAATTATTTAATACTTGGAATCTTTCGTCGAATGTTGGATAAAAAGCATGGAATACTGGAACACTCATCTCATTATTATCATTGATGTTCCAAAATACTGTTAACCATTCTTCAAAGTTTGGTAAAGTTTTGACAATGACATTAGTAGCCTGGCTAATGAACC